>CAMDOP010000279.1 GCA_945903675.1 Crenothrix polyspora | reverse complement strand
CTCATAATATGCAAACCAACCGCATACAGCCTAAATTACCTTTCAAAAATATATAAAATTTTTTCAGCTTTGTGTTTAAAAAAGGCATGGGGGTGTTTTGCGGTAAGGTGGGTGGGTATTGGTGACGCTGTTTATTGGGGGATTTATTATTTGGCAATGACTGCTTGTTTTTTAGGTCAAAGTTGTCGGTAGTTGTTGTGATTTATTACAATTTTTTATCCTGAATTGTCCCGCTAGTGTCCCGCGAGAAATATCAGACATAAAAAAAGCCCTTCGATAATTCGTAAGGACTTGATTATGAGGGTCTTTGTGGTGGGTCGTGCGCGATTCGAACGCGCGACCATCGCATTAAAAGTGCCTACCCAACGACTTGAAGCAACCTTAAACGATACTTTACTCCTTATATATACATAGTTTCAAGTTGTTTCAATATTGCTTGAATTTGACTCACTATCGTTTGACTAGTGCGCCTAAATTTACGCCTAGGTTTTCTATTCAGAATCTAACCCTTTAATCTACCTTTTCTAGCTATTACCAACCTGCATCGGCCTTTTTCAAAACATAAGCAGTTACATTTTCGATATCAGATGCACTGATGGCTCCTAATTTGCCAAAAGCCGGCATAGGTGATTTGCCATTGGTTACTAACGCAATAATAGCTGCAGATGAGTTTCTTTTATTGGCTGTTAAGTCTTCTTTACTTAAAGACTTACCCGGAGCGATATGATTCATGCCCTTAGCATGACAGGCTGTACAATTTGCGGTGAATATTTTCTCACCTTTATCTGCATCTGCGGCGATGGAATAACTTGTAAAGCCGATAAGTGTTAAAGATACTACTAAAATAATTTTTTTCATTTGCTTGTATCCTTCTGAATTTTTGAAAAATTATCATAAATTATTTATAACCCCTGTATCAAGTCATAAATTTTAATAGCTTACAGTTACTAATTAGTAATCAAAACGCTTCAGATCACGGTAGAAATTTTCATGTGGTCCAACGGTCAAAAGCTTGATGCTGCTTGCATCAAGTATCCGATAAGAGAGTAGGCACAATTGATTGACCATCCGAAATTTGTACACACCAATCCCAACAAGATCTCCCATTTTTGCCTCGCCAATAGAAACATCGCAGGCCACTGCTGTTACTGCTGCGTCAAGATCGGCTTTCTGCTGTCCGTGTAACTTTTTAACCGTGCGCTCAAAAGTCGGGGTAACAAGGATACGCATTAGCCGAACCGATATTCACCTACAGGCACTTCCTGATCCGCAATAAGAATGTCGCGAATCATAGCAAAAGGCAAATCTGGATTTTCTACAGCTATTTTACCGATTTGAGACCAATATTCGATCTGTTTAGGCACAGAACGATGCTCAATAACGGCGTAGTGTTTGGCTTGGTCAACCAATTTTTCTGACAATTTAACATTAATTGACATAATACTTACTCTTGTAAAAAAGTGTAATATTAGCCCAAAAAGTTCCTTAATGGAACTTTTATTTTGTATAAAACATAAAATAACTAGGGCAAAAAAAACGTTAATTATTTAACACCTTCTTTCGCCAACCGTCAGGTCTCCCCCTCTTTTTCGCCGTCATTCTTCGTCCGGTTAACCTTTCAACTTCTTCCTCAAAGCGCTCATTACCAAGCGCCAAACCTTTATTTGTAGCAAGCCGAATATCTTCCAGCAACGCCCCTTCAACATGATATCTAAATAATTCACGATAATTTGACTGCCGCTCTTTTGGCTCGCGGCCTAAAGCAAGATAAAAGAGATGAGGCGTGCACAGCTCCGATTTTTTCCCTAATACGTTTATCGAATAACTCGACCAAACATAATCTGACGGTTGCTTTACCATCCCAGCCTTAACCGGATTCAATTCGATATAACGATAAAGCTGTAAAAGGTAAATATCTTCTTGTACAAGACAAGATTTAAATCGGCCCTCCCAAAGTGTTCCCGTTCGCTTATAGCTAAAATTAAATTATCGCACATAATGTCTGCCCAGTGATTGCATCATACGACTGACTGCATTATCGATTCTAGGAGTACATAGAAGATGCACATGATTAGTCATCAATACCCACGCATGTATTTCGACCTGATATTTCTTTGCGTAGTCTTTAAGCCAATTTACATAAGCTGCAAAATCTTGCTCGCTGGCAAAGCACACTTGTCGATTATTACCACGCTGGGTAATATGCTGGGGAATTCCTATCGGGCACACTCGAGCTAATCTTGCCATTTGTACTACCTGCAATTAATAATTGCTCAGCATATCAGAAATATAACTTTACTCTGACCCAGTTATTTCATTGCCATCCACTCTTTAAAATGCTATTTTCAGTACCTTTATAAGTACTAAAAGAGATTATAAATTATGAATACTATTCCTGCTCAAGAAATCAAGCGGCGTGGGATTGCAGCTGTGGATGATCTAATTACTAAAGGCGATGTCCATGTGATTCGAAATAATCAGCCACATTATGTGGTGGTACTCGAAGCTCGTTATCAAGCGTTACTTGAAGCAGAGGATGAAGCCTACATGGCGCGATTGCAAACTTCGATGGAGGATCTGCGCGTAGGCCGGGTACATCGTGGCTCAGCCGCGGAACTACTGGAAGAATTGAAATTGGTAGATTGACGCATGTACACACTTGTCTGGACTGCAAGCTTCACACGAACAGCCGGAAAATTTCTCAAACAACACCCAGAATTAAGGGAAAAGTTTGCTACAATTCTGGGTGATTTGGAACATGATCCTTTTCAGCCGCACCTACGTTATCACCATCTTGGCGGTAAGCTAAAGAATATACAGGCAATCAGTATCACCTCTAGCTATCGCCTTACACTAACCTTACTATTTTCAGATCAAGAAATCATCTTGCTTGATGTCGGCAGCCATGACGATGTATATCGATAAGAGGCGCTCATAATAAGGAGGTCGTCACCAATGTGATTAAGTTAAGAAATAAGATTATAAAAATCATTATGTTGTGCATTTTATAAATACCCCTGCTCTCCCCATTTTTCAAAGGGGGAGGCGCTTTTTCTTTAAAGTTCAGCGAAGAAGATGGTAATTCCCCCCTTTGAAAAAGGGGGGCTAGGGGGGATTTATCAACATAACTTTCTGCTTTATTGGAAATGTTCTTAACTTAATGGCATTGAGGTCGTCACCTTTATTGCAGTTATTCTAACTTTACTCTGACCCCAGTTATTCCAGTTATTCCAGTTATTAAACCGTGGTCTGTCCCCTATTGTTTTAAGTTAAGTTCATCCCATTGCCCTAATGCTATTACAGTTTACGGGTTACAACATTGATGCACCGTAGGGTCGGTTTATACTACTGAGCTGAATAGTTACGGACCCCAAACACTTTCGGATGCGTCACAATCCGCAAAAAGCCACTTAATACTAACTCCGAATATCCAAAAGATGAGGACTATTAATATCCGACTCTAACCATTGCCGACAATTGGAAAAAAAGCTTTAAGAACCAACGCGATTACACCACCAAGTATTATTCCCAACATCCACTTGATTAGTTTAAATTCGCCTTCATGCTCTAGTAATTTTAGTTCTAATCTTGAAATATCCGCTTTAGTTGCAAGATGGCTATCAAGTGCTTGAGCTAAAGAATCCCGCTGCGCTTCGGCAACTGCTTCGGCTTGTGATTCAGAAAACCCCGCACTCTTGAGCTTCTTTACAAACTCATGTGTATCAAACGTAATTGCTGCCATAATCAAATACTCATCAAAGATCACTAAGCATAAATTATAACACAACAAAAATTCCTATTGATTCCAACCCTTTTATTTTCTACATAATTTAACATAACAGCCATTATGAGAAATTCGCCTTGATATGGGTTAATGGGTTTAAATAAATGGATACGACCCCTTTATTTTGGAATATAACTTTACTCCGACCCTAGTTATTCCATTTGCCCAGTTAATCTTTAGAGTTTGTCGTGCCTTTACAGCCCTTATAGTTAAAGGTCGCTCACAATCTGATCGTCAATTATTATATACGTAATAAAGATGGCAGCACTGGCATCGCCTAGCGATTGTCCTTGCTCATCCACAAAATGCGATTCCACACGAAAATAGTTGGCCAAGCCTTGAAGTAAGATGGGGTCAATAATACCCACGTTCACATTGCGACCCGTGGTTAGCGTAACGGTTTGTGCCTGAATGCCGTTGACAGTGATCGTAATAACAATCGGTTGCTTTGCCTGCTCAACGGTGGTGCGGCCGCAAAGGTAAAAGTTGCGCGCACTGTACAAGCCGGAAAATGAAAACTCGGTGTTTGGCGTCATGGCGTAGCCATTCATATTGGGCATGTAACTTAGCCCCGGCGCACTAAACCGCTTAGCTGGGCGCACAATCTGGGCGAACCAGACCCCAATATGGATGTTCACGCGCTTGCAGGGCATAAAAAGCCTTAAATCATCTGCATTGAAGCAGCAGGGAGGCGTGCCAGAATATTGATCATTAAAAAAATTAGATGCAGTTTGTTTGGTTCTGATTTTTAATTGAAAATCAATCTAATTCGCCCCCATTGAGTTGATTTAACTTTACTCCGACCCTAGTTATTTCCAAGATATACCCCTTACGGGTTATTATTATTTTTTAGAGGTTACGGGTTGCACCAATTAACACCGATCTTTCATAAAGCGTTTCAGGGTCAATATCTATATTGCCCGGCCATGCTACAGTGCCATTTTCTATAAAAGCACCTTGAAACACATTCCCAGACTTGAGTCGAGCCCAAGGTTTT
>CAMDOP010000278.1 GCA_945903675.1 Crenothrix polyspora | reverse complement strand
GATCCTGTTTTTATATACGACAGTGCCGCATACTCTTTCGCATGTATACTTTCAGTGAACTGCCTATTTTCAGTCGATTCGCTGCCGATTATTTTATCGACGCCGAACTGGCTGACATACAAATAGCACTTGCCAAAACTCCAACCCTGGGAGATGTCGTGCCGGGAACCTATGGTGTGCGTATCCTCTATTACCTGCAAGATGTTCAAGGCCGAATTTGGCTGTTGACGGTATACGCTAAAAGTGCGCGCGAGAATATTGCCACTTCCACCTTAAATGCTTTACGGAAGATTGCCGACCATGCCGATATTAACTGAAACTGAATTACTGCCACGCAATGCCCAACGCGACTTGAATACCGAATTACTGGAAGCCGCGCAACAAATGCGTGCGGGGCAACTTGGACGGGTGTCCGTGGTTACACGCGATAAGCGAGTTATAGAATCCCCTGTAGCAAAAATCCGCGTTAGCACAAAGTTGTCCCAAGCTAAATTTGCAACTTTAATGGGTATTTCAGTACGTACATTGCAAGACTGGGAGCAAGGTCGCCGCTCACTGTCAGGAGCAGCTAAAACCTTGTTGCGTGTTGCCGAAAATTTTACTGGAAACTTATGACCAACAATTCTGATTCCATACAGTTTGTAAAGTATGCAAATAGCTTTATCGTTTACCCACCATTTGCCGATTGAGGGGTCGGTAGAAAGGCGTTGCCCACTCTACCTAGTAAAGATGCTTAGAATATTTGACCCACTTAACGCGGCAAAATTTTAACCCAGTACGGCATCGGGTTGGATAATTTAACGGGTAGGTTGATTTCTAGGGATGCGAGTATTCTGTCGGTATCCTCAAACTGGTAGGAGCCAATGATACACATAGCGGCAATCTCGGGCACACAGGTCACATAACCTTTACGATATCAATTCAGACGCCGAGGATTGTGGGTTGCGAAAAGCTTGCAATCCAAGCTAAACCGCTACTTGTCTCGTCTTAAGTGGGTAGCCGATAAATAAACTTCGGCTATCAGTGCATCGAAATAATCATCGAATAGAATCCACCCTACAAATAATCCGCCTTACAGTTTTGGCTAGGGGGTATCGCTCACCCTATCTAGCTTATTGCTTTAGTTAGCTAAGAGTTGTTTATATTGATGTAACTTTGCAGCACGACGCTTTTGCAACCATCGAATTATACCGGTAACAAAAAGTATAAGCGGTATAAACCCGCTTATAAAAATCAATAATCGTCCCGTCATTCCAGCTATCTCGCCATTATGTAAGGGATGTAGCCAATTCATAAACATATCGCCACTATTTTCCAGTCTTGGATTCCTAGTCGACAAAACTGCACCGTTGTATTGATTAATCCATACTATCGTTTTTGGAAAACGAAAACTAGGCTCTCCTTGTTGGTAGAACATAATCTTATAAGTACCGTTTTGATCCTCAGGAGTTTCTATCCATCGTAAAATTGCTTCCGGATAAACCTGCATAGCTATTGAAACGGCTTGATCGACAGTAATTCTGAAACATTCATTTTGACATTGCGACTCTTTGGTTTTTGCTTGATATAAGGGTGATAAATAATTAATGGCTGGCTTAAACACAGCAGGTAACTCTAAAATCACACCACTCACTATTAATATAAATAAAATAAGAAAGCTATAAACACCATTGGTTTTGTGTAAATCAAAAACAAATCGGGGTTTACTTGCATTACGTTTAATCGATAGTGCTTGCCTTAATTTATCAGACCTAGGCCACCATAAATAAATGCCCGTAACTATTAGCATTAATAATAAGATGCCAGCAACACCCATCAGCGTTTTGCCAGTTTGATCCAATAGTAAGGCATAATGCAGATCAAATAGCCATGTCATCACAAAATCACCCCAAAAACGGGAACTGATCACTTCTGAAGTATAAGGATTAATCCATACCATCAGTGGCGCAAAAGACCGGCCGACTTTTTCGACAGGTTTGTAATAACGCGCCATTAACACCGCTTGTTTATTTCGTGGTATTTCCAAACGCCAAGCAGCATTTCGCTCGGGATGCGACTTACGAATAGCCTGAAAAACAGTCTCATAGGCTTGAACTTGTTGCTGAGCTTGAGTTACTGAAATTTGCAATTTTGGATTGATAATTTCATCAAGCTCCACATAAAAAACCAGCAAGCTACCAGTAAGGCCAGCCAGAACAAATAACAGACCAAGACTCAATCCCAAATAGAGATGAAATCCCAGCCAAATCTTGCGCCATTGAAGACGACGATTCGCTGTTATATCTGTTCTAGCCGTCATGTTTTCTTAGCTACAAATCATATTTAGCATTGATTGCGCCATATACAGCGATACCATCGCCAGGCGAATGTAAGGTTTGAGCGCCGTCATGCCAAACATATTCCCAATAGGTATTTGTCAGATTTTTAAATTGCATTTGCACATCAACTATTTTATTAACTTGATATCCCAAATCTAGATTTAACAAGGCATAGTCACCAAACTTACCATTTGCATTAGCAGGGTCTGTGTAATAACTGCCTTGCCCTGTTGTCCATAAGGTGGACTTCAGCTTCGGTGTTACTTGGTAATCGATACCGCCTGAAAATATATGATTGGGTGTATTGGAAATTTGAGTACCTATTAGAGCAGGATTACTGGGTGGCTTAGTTACAATAGCTTCCTGTATCGAATAAGCTGTCCATAGACTCACTGGCTTGAACGGTTTAATTTTAACTTGTACATCGACGCCTTGCCTATCAGTGGCACCAATTTGTGTTGAATCATTATTCGCGCTATTGAGCACTCTACTAGATTCATTTGTTGCTGATTGCTTCCAGTAGGCAACGCGACCTTCAGCCCAATCAACCGGTTCCAACTTAACACCCACTTCCCAGCCTTCATTTATTGAGGGCGCGACATTAAGAGGATTTGGATTAGTAAGGTAAGTACCTGTACCTACTGCAACTTGGAAAGTACGGCCCCAGTTACCATAGAGGCTATAGCCTTCTAGCGGTGTAATGACTGCACCAAACTTAGGTTGCCAAATAGTTCCATAATCATTAATTGCATAAGTCTTATTATTGAGCAGATTTGTGTAATCTCCTTCAATTCTGTCAGCACGAAAACCAGGTGTCAAACTTAACCATTTAAAAGGCTTAATCTTAGCGGTCAAATAACCGCCATACACATTAAAGTCAAAGGCTTGATTTCGAGTAGTTGCTGAGCGGATAGTATTATTGGTGGTCTAGCGCGTACTTTTATTATCTTGTAATTGAGTATCAAGTCCCGTTTCTAAAGAAAAGTCATTTAACCAAGCAATTTTAGGACTGTAAGTGAGCGATGTTGTGCCGCCGTATTGCAATTCATTACCGTCACGTTCTTGCTGTCTTACATTCTGACTAAATCTAACAAAACGTTGGTCATTATAGATATTGGCATAACTTTTGGTAGACCAGAACAAATTATCTTTTAAATTAACATCAAGATGTCCGCTTAGTTGTCCAACATCTCTTGTGCCGCCATCACTGGCATTATGTGGCATAGATTGAGTTGGGTTAGCTCGTGATTGTGCTAAGGTTAAATACCCTGGTTCTTGGGCAATTGCATCACTCCATCTAGCTATTAAGCCAACCTTATACTTTTTACTTTCAGGCGCATAAAACCATTTGCCAGAGAAACTTTTTTTATCTGAAGTAGCATGGTCCCGATAACCGTCAGTTGAACGATAAGAGACACTGTAGTTTTGTGTAAATCCATTTTTTTCATAGCCCGCTCCAGTTTGAATGTCATGAGTATTAAAACTACCATAACTTGTTCGCCCCTTAAGGTAATTACCGCCCAGTGCAGTAGATACATTCGCGTTACCGGCAATAGCATGTAAGCCATAACGAGGATCATTAGTGCCTCTAACAACTTCAATAGACTCAATATCTAAAGGAAACAATGCGTCGATAAAAGGCATGTTTCCATCATTAGTATTACTAGGAATTCCATCAATCAACAGTTTGACTCCATTAATATTGCCTTCGCCGTTAAAGCCTCTGAATGAAAGTTTACCTGTAGTGATACCTTGATTAAATTGGGTAATTTGCACCCCAGGCATGCGCTGAAATAAATCATAACTGGTTAGTACATTTTGATTTTGGATTTTATCGGCATTCATAATGTCAACAGAGCTTGAAATATCACGGCTGTGCAATTTTTTTGAAAGCCCTGAAGTAAGCCCCGGAGATACAAGCACTTCGCCCAATTCAAATGCTGTATTATCAGAAGGTTGATTTTTTTTCGACTCTAGGTCTGTAGTATTATTTTTTTTAACCGCCTTATTTTGTTCCAACACTACAGCTTTAGTGCTTACACTGCTATCTGCTTTTTTGCTGGCTTCTGCTTTATCTGCGCTAGAGGCAGGCGTAATTTCGGTATCAGCCATGGCTAATGGCGCTGCAAGCATTAGCAGGCAAATCAATGCACTGCAAGGCTTGAGCGGAAAAGGCGGTTTAATCTGATTCATACATTCTCTCTGTCTAATTATTATTAATAGCCTAAGCATTGAGTAAAACTACTTAGTAAACCGATAATATATAAAGCACAAAGAGTGCCAACTTAAGAATTCCTTGATATTAAAGGCCTACAGTCTGCCACTGAAAGCCTAAATTAATTAAACTAGGTTATTTAACCTCGCGAATTCAACACATAAATGCAACACCGAGTGAATCATCAATATTAAGTGAAGCCATCTCACAAAATACTTCCCATGGTGTTTTGTAATTTAATTTTTTTCTAG
>CAMDOP010000277.1 GCA_945903675.1 Crenothrix polyspora | reverse complement strand
TCCACGAGTGCCAGTAAGTCTTTTTGATTGATTGGCTTGGTGGCATAGCCGTTCATACCAGTGGCCAAACACATGGCCTCATAACCCGCTAAGGCGTGGGCGGTGATGGCAATAATAGGAACATTGGCGGCAGCACCACCCAGTTGCCGGATAATAGCGGTAGCCTCCATACCACTCATATCGGGCATGGACACATCCATTAAAATAATGTCGTAGACTTTTTCCGATGCCGCCTCGATGCCTTGTGTACCGCAATCGGCCAGATCGACCTGATGACCGCCATTGCGTAACATAGCCGCCAGTACTGCTTGGTTAATCAGACTGTCTTCGACCAATAATACGCGAGCAATGGATGTGTTTAGTCTATTGCTATCATCTTGCTTTATGGTTGGGATTATTGGTTGTTTAGGTGCCTCTGCCAACGTCCCGACAGTAAACCAAAAACGACTGCCCACATAGGGTGTACTATCAATGCCTATCTGGCCATCCCATAGCGTGACTAAACGCTTGGAAATAGCCAAGCCCAAACCACTACCGCCGTATTTACGGGTATCAGAGGGATCAACCTGCACAAAGACTTCAAACAAACCTGCTTGCAGATCTTCAGGTATACCGATACCAGTATCGATCACTTCAACCAATAACACGCAAGCACTATCGATTGAGGCGTATGAAGAAAGTTTAATCGTGACACTACCTTGTTCGGTAAACTTAATGGCATTACTGAGTAAGTTCAGTAACACTTGACGAAAACGTAAAGGATCACCGCTGATCCATGGCGTTAACTCAGGATCAATAAGGGTGATGAATTTTAGTCCTTTAGCTTCGGCAGTTACTGTCAATAATTGCACACACAACTGGGTTAACTCGATTGCATTGAAAGGTATATCTTCCAAGTCTAATTTACCCGCCTCGACTTTGGTTAAATCCAAGATATCGTTAACGAGAGCCAGTAGATTATTACCGGCCAAAGTAGCCGTTTGTAAATACTCCGTTTGGGTACTATCCAAAGGCGTATGGGTTAATAATTCCTGCATCCCTAAGATGGCATTCAGCGGTGTACGTATTTCATGACTCATCATGGCTAGGAATTGGGATTTGACATCGATGTTACGCTTTGCATCTCGTAAGCCTTGTTTTAAAGCGACTTCTGCGTCCTTGAGTTCGGTAAGATCGGTAAATGCAATACGTAAATTAGTTTGTAAATACTGGCAAGTTAGTTGGCTCAGGAATTCCGAACCATCAATACGTTTTAACAAGAGTCTGATATTCTTTCGATCTTTGTCTTTCATTATGCCCCTGAAAAAAACATACCAACGATCACTATCTTGGGGCGAGATAAAAGCAGGAAAACGATAGTTCATCTTACTCTTTCGTATCTCCAACCCCAGTAAATTAATGGCAGTCATGTTAAGTTCAGCGATCAGATTATTAGGCGTGACAGTAAGATAAGCGACCGGAGAAAAGTCATAAAGATCTTGATAACGGTCACGAGATTTTTCCAGCTCGGTATAAGCGGACCTCAATTCTTCATTCTGCATTTCTAGTTCGTGCTGGTATGTCTGAAGCTCATGGTGCAATTTTTCGGTGTTAGAAGTCGTTTTAGAAACACAGTTGGGCTGTGCTTCAACAATTACAGATTTTTCTTTTAGCAAATTAGAATCAAATAACTTGTTAGTCATGAGTTTTTTTAAAGGTTTTTTGAATTTCAGAAATGAAGACACATTTTAATCCAATGTATACTTTTAACTTTATCATCTAAAGATTAACGTTAGCGTCCTCCATCGCCAGCAGAATCAATTGCAGATCACTACCAATCTGTCCAGTCATGGCGCGAGCGTTGATGCGTATTTTACGTGGGCCGATATCGGGAAAATCTTGTTCCACTAGATAATTTTCAACAGTCTGATTGCTCGACAAAACGTCTTTGAGTAAATCGCGCAAAGTGGGTATATTCCATTGACCTTTTCCCAGTTCAAAGAGCAATCTACCCACAGTCTGCTCAGGGATCTCTTTAAAAATTTTGTAAAATGAGCGATTGGCGGCTACAACCTTCAAGTCCGCATTAAGCACCAATAGTGGCTCACGTACTGTATTGACTATGGATTCGGCTAATAGATTCGCTTCCTGTTTCGCTATAGTTTGAATACTGTCGGTGATGTTGGTGAAGGTCAGCACTACTCCGTCGATCATGTTTTCAAGCGTCCGGTACGGTTGAATACGCGCCAAGTAGCAGTTGCCGTTTATAGTTTTTATTTCACGTTCGATAGCCACCAGATTATCGAGTACGGTAAGAGCGGCATCCAACAAGTTATCTTCGACCATTTCGGACTTGATGTCACTTAATGCGCGACCCACATCCGAGGGAACCAGTCGGTAAAGTTGTGTCGCTTCGCGGGTAAATCTGCGGATGATCAACTGTTGATCGAGGAAGATGGTGCCGACATGAATATTGTCAAGCAAATTCTTCATGTCGTTTTGCATGTCAGCTAGTTGCGCGATTTTGGCTTGAAGTTCAGAATTTACTGTGACCAGCTCTTCGTTGATAGATTGCAATTCTTCTTTAGAGGTTTCCAGTTCCTCATTGGTGGATTGCAGCTCTTCATTGGTGGACTGCATCTCCTCGTTAGTGCATTTAAGTTCCTCGTTGGATGCATACTGTTCCTCGATGGTGGCTTGAAGGTTCTCTTTGGTATGCATCAGTTCGAGTTCAAGCTCATCGATTTGGCGCAGTGCATTCGGTTTGGACTTACTATTCTTGCGCTCCAACATTCTGATTGGTGGCTGGTAGCTTATTTCCTGAAAACTCACCAACAGTAGATTATTTAAGTCATTTTGATTCAACAGCGTTCGCACGCTAAGATATATTGACTGAAAATCGCCATTGGTCTTGACAGACAACTCTCGATTTAGAATTGTTACCGTATTTTCGCTAACGATCGAATAAATAGCTCGAAGCTCCGATTGCAGGCCTTCCCTCGCCATATCGATTATATTAAAGCTCGCTTGGCCGGGTGCAGGACGCAGGAATTTCCCAGTCTCGCCGTAAATATACAGAATATTTCCTTTCAGATCGGTCACCGCCGAAGCTGGAGCATAAAATTGTAGTAGCATGCGTCGGGACAGCTCACCTAAATTGGTTTCCCTAGTACTTTTTATGGCCTCCTCTAACGGTTTTTCTAACGAGCTCTTCGTCCAGTTTAAATTACTGGTCAGCAAAGTTCGAGTTGATGAGCTAGTGGCAATGGATTTATAGAGTTTCCATTTACGATTCATCGTCTCAAACAGATCTGTATGGTTGCCAATGCTCTCTGATGGTGACAAAAACAGTATCCCGTTCGGTTTTAGCGCATAGTGAAAAATAGGAATCAGGCGATTTTGCAATTCCGGCTCTAGGTAAATCATCAAGTTACGGCAACTGATCAGATCAATCTTGGTGAACGGCGGATCCTTGATCACGTTCTGAACGGCGAACACCAGCATCTCACGTATCTCCTTCTTAATCCGATAGCCTGAGTCTTCCTTGATGAAAAAACGGCGCAGCCGCTCGGGCGATATGTCTAAGTTGATGCTTGACGGATAGACCCCCATTCTGGCGATGGCAACAGCATCATCAGCTAGGTCAGTGCTGTATATTTGCACATTAAACTTGTAATGATTCCCATCCATCAACTCCCGAAATAATATCGCAAGGGAATAAGCTTCTTCGCCAGTAGCGCAGCCGGCCACCCAGATGCGAAAATTGTAGTCATCTGGCTTACCCAACGCCATTAAAGGTAGTATCTCCTGTTTTAGTATATTGAAAGCCTCTGGGTCGCGAAAAAAGTTAGTGACGTTTATCAGTAGTTCTTTGAACAGCTCAGTCACCTCAGATGAACATTCTTTTATGTAGGTAATATAGCCGTCATAATCTTCAATATTATTCTGCAACATACGTCGCTGGATACGGCGGGTGATTGTGCTTTTTTTGTACAAGGAAAAATCGTGACCCGTTTTGGCACGTAGGTATATCAGGATGGCATTAATGCTATTTAATGGGATAATCGGCGAAGTTAAATCTATTTTATCTGTTGTAAGCATGTTAATGCTTGATAATAAGGTTTGTGGCATTTTTTCCACCGGCAAAATATAAGTAACATAACCTGCCTGAATCGCGCTGGTTGGCATCCCGTCGAATTTGGCGGTGGCCGGTTCCTGCGCTAGAGTAAGTCCGCCTGCGCCAGAGATAGCGCGTAAGCCTTGTGTACCGTCAGTGCCAGTACCGGACAAAATAATGCCGTTGGCATTTTCGTTCTGATCGATGGCCAGTGAGCGAAAAAACACATCGATTGGCATACGCTGCCCACGCTGCGCTTTGGTTATATTAAGTTGCAATATGCGATGAATGATAGTCATGTCATAGTTAGGCGGAATCACATAGACATGGTTAGGCAAAACCGACATTTGATCCTGCACTTCAGTCACCGGCATATCAGTGACGCGTTGCAATATTTCAGTCAGAATACTGGCGTGATTTGGATCAAGGTGCGAGACCAGTACAAAGCCTAAACCGGTATCGGAAGGCATATTTTTGAAAAACAGTTCGAAAGCTTCCAGACCTCCTGCTGATGCGCCCAAGGCCACAATAGGGAATGCATTACGTTCTATAGACGGCATTTTCGAATGTACTGGTATTTTTTTCTGGGTCATGACAATAAGCAGAGTTTGTAGGACATTGATTCGGGATGTGAATAAACAAAGTTCAATAGCATTTAATCGCAAAATTTAAGATTAATATAATTGACATTTTCG
>CAMDOP010000276.1 GCA_945903675.1 Crenothrix polyspora | reverse complement strand
TGGGAGAGGCTTTAGCCTCGAATTCGAGGCTAAAGCCTCTCCCACATAAATACTTTCACAGTCTCTGGCGCGAAACCACCCTCAAGCCCTATAAAAATATTTTCTCTCACAAGTGTGTGTTCCATTTTCTGATACGTCTATTTAAGTCGGCATTCAAGTCGCGCTGGGCATCGCGTGCCAGTAATTCAGTTTCAGTTAATATCGGCAGGGTCGGCAATCTTCCGTAAAGCATTTAAGGTGGAAGTGGCAATATTCTCGCGCGCACTTTTAGCGTATACCGTCAACAGCCAAATTCGGCCTTGAACATCTTGCAGGTAATAGAGGATACGCACACCATGGGTTCCCGGCACGACATCTCCCAGGGTTGGCGTTTTGGCAAGTGCTATTTGTATGTCAGCCAGTTCGGCGTCGATAAAATAATCGGCAGCGAATCGACTGAAAATAGGCAGTTCACTGAAAGTATACATGCGAAAGAGTATGCGGCACTGTCGTATATAAAAACAGGATCGCAACAATTTAAAACTTTTTTCAATTTCTAGTTCCGCGACAAGGTGGCGCAGAGCTATGGTTTAGAGTTAAGACAAGCTGACTTGTCGTTGTTTTGTTGAAAAGTGTGGCATATGCCACACACAATAGGTTAAATAACCTAGTTTAATTAATTTAGGTTTTCAGTGGCAGGCTGTAGGCCTTTAATATCAAGGAATTCTTAATTTGGCATTGTTTGTGCTTACTCTATTGACGGCTTACTAAGTAGTTTTACTTATTACTTAAGTTGATAATTATAATTAAACACAGAGAGAATACATGACTCCATTTAAACGAACGATATTACAGCTTGCCATAACGGCAACGTTGTTTCCTAGTATAGGTTTGATGGCTGCAACACCGGCTGATCCAGTTAAACAGGCGCCTGCAAAAGCAGATGCTACCTTGTCTGAAGTGCAAGTGAATGGGACTATAGATAACGATAGAGCTATCTTTATAGCTCCTAAAAAAACCACCACTAATATTTCAGCGCCTGTTACAAAAATTAGAAAAGAAGATATCGAAAAATCAAATACAGTAACAGCCGCAGATGCTCTTAGATATGAATCGGGGCTTTTTGTTCGCCAACGTTATATTGGTGACCCAAATCCACAAGTGTCTATGCGTGGTTCTAATTATAATGGTGCCGGTCGGGTCATGGTGTATATGGACGGCATGCCGATCTGGAATCCGTTAATGTCTACCTATAATGGCGCTCCGCGCACTAACTTAATTGGCCCTGGAGAAATAAAGTCAGTTGAAGTAATAGGTGGCCCTTTTTCTGCTGAACACAGTGGTAATGCGATGGGCGGGGTCATTAATTACACCACGCTGATGCCAACAAAGCGCGAAATTTATACCGAAGCGACGTACATGCTTCAGCCTACAAATGCTTCGGGCATTGACACTAATCTGCAAGGCTTTAAAACCTTTGGCTCTTACGCCGACAAGTTTGATAAATTTACGACTTATTTTTCCTATAATCATTTGGAAAATGAAGGTCAGCCAATGAGTCCTACCGTGTCAACAGCGCTTAGCGCATCTGCATTGCCTGCAACCACAGGTGGACTGGCAGGTTTAAATCCTCAAGTAGTTTCCGGGAAAGGTGCAGCAGGTGCAGCAGGTGCGCCTATGGTACAAACAGGCAGTGATGGCATAGCCCGTACTAACGATCAGTTGTTTAAATGGAAAGGCGGTTATGAAATTACCCCAGAGTTGAATACTTATTTGTTATTGGCTTATCAAAATTTGCAAATTGATAAAGTGGGGACATCCTTAATTAAGAATGCCGCAGGAAATACGGTTTGGGGTTCGCAATTAGGCGGTTATAGTGCTAATGGTTATGGCTTACAGGCTGTCACTGGAATGGGTACAAATCAACTAATTCGTGAAACTTTTACGGTAGGTTGGGGTTTGAATGGTCGAGTTTTCGGCAATTGGTATAATAATACCAATGTCAGTTATGTTGATATTATCGGCGATACGTCAACATCTTCTAGTTATAATCCGAATGATCCTAAATATTTAACAGGGCTTGGTACTGCTGGTAAATATGCGGGTACGATCAATTCTCAGGCTAATACTGGTTGGTATCAAGTCGCAACAAAATTCAATAATGATGAGTTTTTAGGCCGTAAAGATCTGTCCTTTGCAATCGGCTATGAGTTTCAGCATGCACAATTGACCCAAACCTCTAAAAACATTGCTGATATGTCAACTAAGGCCATTAGTACCATAGCTCCTATTGGCTCGCTTAGTGGTGGCACTACCGATACCAATGCCCTATTTAGTCAAATGAGCTGGCGCTTCTTAAAAGATTGGGATCTGACCCCAGGAGTGCGTTTAGAAAATTGGACGGCTTCAGATGGACTTTATAAAACTGCCGCTAATATGACAGGTTCTTTAAGTCCCCAAGATAGATCGGTTAATAACTGGGCTCCTAAATTTTCAATAGGTTATCAGCCTGGCAATTGGAAGTTCCGTTACTCGGTGGCCAAAGCTTATCGTTATCCAGTGGCTGATGAGTTATTTGGTAACTCAAACTCTGCTAGTGGCAGTGTATCTATCGCTAATGCAACCTTAAAGCCTGAAGATGGTACGCATCATAATTTATTGGCTGAATATGATTTCAACAATGGCTATGTGCGCATGAATTTATTTCATGAAAATATCCAAAATGCCATTTATAAGCAGAACATTTACCTACCTGGACAAAATGTGCTAAGTAGCCTAATTTCATCCGTTGGTGAAGTAGAAACCAATGGTTTAGATCTTTCGACTCAATTTGATCGGGTATTTAACTCGAATTTTGATATCAAGGTTAATTCGACCTTGCTTAATTCTGAAATAGTCGCGAATCCTATGAATACTGCTGTTGTGGGCAAACAATTTCCACTTATGCCGAATTTTAGAGCGAATACTTTAACGACTTACCATTATGGTAAAGATGTGGATATGTCAGTAGGTACGCGTTATAACAGTGCGATGTTTTCAACGCCTGAAAACACAGATAAGGATTTAACCTATTTTGGTGCCATGAATTCTGCTATATTTGTCGATTTGAAAAGCACTTATCATTTTAACAATAGAAAAGGCCATGTCTCGGCGGGTGTGGACAATGTAAATGGTTTTCAACAATTTCAGCACCATCCTATGGGGCAACGCACTTACTTTATGCAAGTGGGTTATAAGTTCTAAGCTCTAGGTCGTAAAGCAAAAATCATGTCGTCTTACTATTCTTTAGGCCGGGGTGATTGTATCTCCTATGCCAGCAAGCTGCGTACCCTCGCGCCTTGCTGGTATCTTTATTTGTAGTCGGATAAGATTTTCATCGTGCTCATGCACTCCAACAAAACAGGGCTTTCAGTGACACTGATGCGCCTCCTGCTTATATAAATCTAAGTAGCCACAAGATTGCAGAGTAACTGCTTTAGTTGTTTTGCTGCCAGCGTATAAAACATTTAAGTGTATGAGTCGTGATTTTGGTGACTAAAGAGCGACTTATATCCTTGTGCTTTGTGGTTTTATCTCAAAAAGTGTGGCATATGCCACACACAATAGGTTAAATAACCTAGTTTAATTAATTCAGACTTTTAGTGGCAGGCTACAGGCCTTTAATATCAAGGAATTCTTAAGTTGGCACTCTTTGTGCATTATATATTATCGGTTTGCTAAGTAGTTTTGCTGAATGCTTAGGCTATTAATAATTAGACATAGAGAGAATACATGACTCCATTTAAACGAACGTTATTACAACTTGCCATAACGGCAACGTTGTTCCCAAGTGTGGGCTTGATGGCTGCGACAGAGGCGCCAGCAGACGCTACCTTACCTGAGGTGCAGGTGACTGGGAATAAGGACGATGATAGTGCTATATTCAAGGCGCCTACAAAAACTAATACTATTGTTGCTACGCCGATAACTAAGGTTAGAAAAGCTGATATTGATAAAACCAATGCCGTGACTACGGCAGATGCGATTAAATATGATTCTGGTATTTTTGCTCGTCAGCGTTACATTGGCGATCCTAATGCGCCCGTGGGTATGCGGGGTTCTAATCCTTATGTCGCGGGTCGGGTCATGGTGTTTATGGATGGCATGCCGATCTGGAACCCTTTGCAGTCGGCTTGGAATGGTTCGCCACGCTTTGGATTGATAGGCCCTGGTGAAATAAAATCCATTGATGTGTTAGGCGGACCTTTTAATGCTGAATACAGTGGTAATTCGATGGGCGGTGTGATTAATTACAACACGGTGACGCCCACCAAGCGTGAAATTTATACCGAAGCCACTTATATGCTACAACCTAGCAATATTTCTGGCATTAATACTAATATGCAGGGCTTTAAGACCTTTGGTTCTTACGCCGACAAGTTTGACAAATTTACCACTTATTTTTCCTATAATCATTTGGAAAATGAGGGTCAGCCAATGTCACCGACGCAATTAACCGCGCCCTCCAATGCCTCGGCTGCGCAGTTACTTAACCCGACTACTGGCGCGCAACTTCAACTTAATCCTAAAGGCAATGGTATCGGTGGTCCAGCTGGTGCATCTATGGTCCAAATTGGTAGTGATGGCATAACTCATACCATTGATGATTTGTATAAATGGAAAGGTGGTTATGAGATAACCCCTGATTTAAAGACAAATCTAGTGTTGGCTTATGAAAATTTGGAAGTGTCTAAGGTAGGACAATCATTAATTACCGATGCAGCCGGGCAAACCGTGTGGGGTTCGAAACTCGCCGGTTATAGCGCGAACGGAAAGGCCTTAACAAACTCAACGGCTTTTGGAAAAAGTGATCAGCAACGTGAAACTTTTACGGTAGGTTGGGGCTTGAATGGTAAGGTTTTTGGTAA
>CAMDOP010000275.1 GCA_945903675.1 Crenothrix polyspora | reverse complement strand
AAAAAAGATATTCAATAAAATTGATTTAATGGGGGATACCTATAATTTTTATAACTCCTCGTTCGCCATTGCTTCTTGGTATAAGCACATTTCCCCATGATTTTTCTATCACAAGCCGTCAAGAAACCCTAAAAATTGAAAAACATTTTAGGGGCATTAACTTTAGAATTTTTTCCAGTAACAGTGATTTTGGCATTAATACACACCTAGAACCTAAACCCCTTGGCGATATCTTTAAATGTTATGTTTACAAATGATGTAAAAAATTTATATTTAACAGCGTTCCTAGATACGATTTTTTTACCCGCTACTGTTTTTGCACCTGTACTATGTTGCCATGGCTTCCATTGACGGATTAGCTCCGATTGTTTTGCCTTTCGTTCTGGTGTCCAACCGTTCGCCATTTTTATGCTCCAAAAGTTTGTTTGATATTTGTGTAAGGGTGTGTAGTAAAAAGCATTGAATTAACAATACTCAATTTCACTAAACTCCACCCATTAACCGTGCCTGTCTGGGGTCTACATATAATGAACTGTGATGACTTGATACTTTTCCCATTTTTTGTCCTATTTTTTAGTTTGTGACAGGTTTATACACTTTTAGGTGACACAATGTGTCAGGTTACTATCGCTACAAGCCTTGGTATATATGGCTGTGTCAGGTGTGTCAAATGTGACAGGCAAAAACCATTCCCAGAAATTGCTGAGAAATATTTTTTTATATCAATGTATGAGCAAATCTTTGTATAGATAATTATTTATTTATACTAATTTCTTATATCAATATATTACTTGACACACTTGACACACTGACACATCCCCTATAAATCAACACATAGAACGTGTCAGATAGGTGTCAAGTCATATCCAATGTGTTAGGTATCGATTATCAATTCCTTGAGCTTGATTTTTTCATAAGCCTCAAACGTAGTTCTTGCATTGAATAAATCCCCAAACCAATAACCACGCTTGCCTCTGCCTCCAATATCACGACGTGTCTCGAATACTTTACCTAAATACTTCCCCATTTGTGATTGGTGAAGACGTCGATATTCACCTGCTTTTGCATCATCACACCATCGAATATAACGTGTATATAAAGCATCACTGGTAAGCACCTCTGACCAGCCTCCACCAAAATTATCGCTAAAATGCTCAGTTACATTACCCCAACGCTCATTAATAAGGACATCAACAAGCCATTTCTGCACTGAGTTCATAGAGTGATAGCGTTGATTTCTTAGGCCTTTACTATCAGGGATCATGGCGGTACTCCACTCTGATAAATCCATATTAAGCATTGCATACAGAAACGCAGATTTGACATCATCCGCAGCGCAATCGGCATGTAGAGCATTGAAATACGGTCTATCACCAATATGTTCTGAGCTGACATCAGTAACAAAGAACCTACGCTCATCTCGTGTGGCTGGTACAGCGTATTCACTATTGGTCGCCATGAATATCTTTAGGTAATTAGGTTGAGTAATTGCGTCAATACTTTTACGCTCGATGGTCATGGTTGATTCGGTAACCAAACCTTTTAGGATATTTGCCTGCTGGGCATCACCTGAAAAGAACGCCTCATCAGCAAACAAAAAACAAACATCTGCTAAATGACCATTGAAACTGCCAGTTAAGTATTTAGTGTTGGTGATGTGTAAACCATGATTACCCCAGATATCCTTAAGCATTGACCCCAGTGTACCTTTGCCAGAACCTTTTTCACCTCTCAATACAATGGCAGCTCCTGCAGGCTTATCAGGGCATTGGAATGTGTACGCAATCCATTTATATAGATAATGATAAAGCGTAGCGTTACCGCCACAAACGACATGCTCAATGTGATACTGAATACGTACTAATAGTGCATTGTTCTCAATTGGGAATACTGCATAACCTTGCCATGTGTTGAAATAGTTGTCGGGTACTTTCCGATTAGGTAGAAAAGTTACACCACCTGTAAAGCTTTGTGATTTGGTATGTTTTGCCCAAGCTTCATAATGATTTGAGTAAACAGGCACAACGGCATTATTAAAAATCCTAGTTCCTGTTTGAATAAGCGTGTTTCTAAAAACTTTATTCAATGCTTCCCCAGTGTAAAATTCTATGGCATCACGCCCATCATATTTAGCGCTACCAAGTTCCATTCTAGCTATTCGGTGCTGTCCACCTATGAGCGTAGACATATGCGTCTTATTCCACTCGGCACAATGCTCATCCCATTCGGTTTTCCATTTTGGCTTTTCCTTTGCGTTATCGCTAAAGGCATTCATCAGCTCAATAGTAGAGTGCAGGAAGTATTTAGATTCACCATGAGCAAATGAATAGATAAAGGGTTTTCCATTATTCCAATAAAACTTCGCAGTAGTCTTACCATAGTCCACGCCTTCGATAGGGTCTGCTAATGCTTTGCCATCATATTTTTTATAATTAACAATAACGTCTGCAACTATAACTACTTCACCATTCGCAAACTCTAAAGGAAATTCGTCATAAATATCTTTGCAATCATTGCTGAGCATCGTATAAATAATCTTTCGAGCTTTGGCTTCCTCTGTACCATTACCTTCCATCTTGGCTATTTTATCGACTGCCCAGACCTCAGATTTATCTTTAGAGTCACCATCAATGGCTTCTTTGGCAGCTTCTATCAAGTTATTTACTAAAGATAAATCACCTTCATCCAGTTCTGGTAATGTGCTTAGGTCAAGCATGCCACCTTCAAAATGGTTCATAATAGGAAATGTAAAAATTAAACCATCGCCAGCAATTACTGGTTTACCCACAAAATCTAATCGTTCTGGACTAAATACAGAGCCATCAATGCACGTTCTAGCTAGCTTTGCTCCATTAGATGCTAATGCAATATAGCCGTAACCATTGAGCCATAAATACTGGCACAGTAACTTACCATAAACAGGTATCAGGCTAGCATCGAGTACAGGTAAATAGATATGAAAGCCTTTGCTTTCACTACGCATTGTGCCTGTTAAATGAACGCCAGATGATACTGAGCCACGTTCTATTCTTGCACAATGCTCTAGGGCAGGATGTATTTTTGTAAGGATAGACATTAATTCTTTTGGATTTAATGTTTTACCATATTCACTAGGATCGTAATCTAACATCAAAACCGCTGCGCCCTTGTAGGCGAAGAAATCTAATGACCTTGAGATAATATTTTTCTCAACGTTCTCCTTTCCCTTTATGCGTATGTCGACTGTATCGGGTAGACTTAATGAATGAACGCCATAACCAAATGCTTCATTAGAAGACAGTTCGTTACACATTTTACCAAATGCATGGAAATTCATTGATAACCGCTCGGCAGTGCCTTTGACCATCTGCGCAGCGGCTTGTTTATGGATTGAGCCATCTTCAAGCCAATACCTCTTAGATAATGGTGCGGGGCTTTTGTAGTGGGTAAATGATATTTTAAGATTACTCATAAAACCCCCACAAACAACCTAATCCACGCTGCGAATTTAATCAGCGTAACTCGTATGAGGGTGGTAAAATGATTTTGTAATTTTTTTGATCTGCTACCACGTTGGCGCGTGGTGGCTTTCATGCTGCACCGCCTAAACGTTCAACCAACGCCCTAATATCTTCTGCTTTCCATGCTACTGAACGCGCCCCTAACTTTACTGGCTTAGGAAACTTTCCAGATTTCACACCATCCAACCATGACGTTCTGCTAATGGGTATTAGTGGCTGTATTGGTGGCTTTGATTTTGGATTGCCTATGATGGCGGGTAATTTAATAAAGCCAATTTCTGGTATTTGTTTGGTTGTATTTGGCATTTTTTGAATCTCTTTAGTTGATTGAGATTCAAGATTAAAAGCCCGTTCGAAATTAGCCGGCTAATCAGCGGTAAATAATTAAATAGGCTTTTTTAATGCTGCTGCCCACCAATTTTCAAGAGTAGAGTAAGCAGTGAGCTTGGCTTCTTCTTTTTTATCTAGTGGCAAGCTGTCCCACACTAATTCAAATACTCTTTTATTGTCTTTTTCAGATTCATTTAATTCTAGGCCGCCAACGTTTTCGTTTGCTGCTGTTTCAATAAACTCCTTTAGCGTATGCTCGTTTGCTCGCGATTTACGCATTGCTTCTATTGTCAGTATTCTTTTAGTTGGGTTTTTCTTTGGGCGTGGATACTTGGCTGTATCGCTTTGCGTGTATTTACCCTCGATATGTTTGTGTATCGCCCTCGCAAAGCTTGTGCTTATTGGATTCTCTTTCAGGTACTTGGTAATATCAGAACCACCATATTCATCTGAACGGCTCATTTTAGCTAGTGTTTCGGCGTCCTTCATGGCCTTATCACCTGTTACAATAAATTGCCCGAAGCTTGCAGCGCAATCTATAAATTCTTGAGGGACTTTGTAGCCATTTTCAGCCCGTCGCGCTAACCTTTTGTAAAATAACCATTCTCTTTCTGCGGTTAATTTTTTCATTAGCTACACCATCTTTTTTAACTCTATCACCTGAGCGCCATTTTTTAGGCTGTCTAGGTAATCACTCCAGCTTTGCATCATCTTTCGTCTTTCTGGTAAATGTTGCGCTCGGTTATAAGCAGCTTTAACTTTGTTTTGCTCGCCATGCGAAAGCTGCCTTTCTATCATGTCAGAATGAAATCCTTGTTCATGCAAAAGTGTTGATGCTGTTGTCCTAAATCCATGTGCAGTATGTTGTCCTTGATAACCCATTCTTCGAATAGCAGCACCTATAGATTCACGACTAATATGTAAACAACCTGTCTTGCTTTGATTACTAGCAAATACATATTTCTGCCTACCAGTTAAAGGATGAATATCCATAAGTAATGCTATTGCTTGTGTGCTAAGGGGAACAATATGTGCGTTATCCATTTTCATTTTATC
>CAMDOP010000274.1 GCA_945903675.1 Crenothrix polyspora | reverse complement strand
TACCCCCGTTTTATGAATTAAGCCCAGTCTGTATTACTTACTATTCCGCTCGTAAGATTTCATCTTTACAGAAAACACCCCCTGGGTATGATTTGAACGTTGGGTGCAAAAAATAATATATTATATTTTTGGATAATATCTAAATACTTAGTGTCAGCTCAGATTAAATTTCTTATTTGCCTTTTTTATTGCCGGGGTTACAGCGGGGTTACATTTAAAAAAAACACTCTCCCGAAAATAAGCCTGTAATTACTCATTATTTAATTACATACCCGCATTTCAGTCAGCAATATCGTCCTAGTTATTCCCCAGCTTCTAAGAAAGTCCCACAGGTTTGAACTTCAGATCAGAATGTCATGGTGATAGAGTAGGGTGCTATAAAATATAATTCTCTCTATAAACGTACGTAATAACCAAGCAATATAAAAAGCTGTCCCCTTCTTATACTTATATACTTAACCCTACTGTTGGAGTTACAGCAGCATGGCTATAACATTATTACCAACAGCATACCTGCTGTAACTCCAACAGTAAGGCAGAGCTTACTGCACATCGGTGTTACATTGAGCAGAGTAGTGGGTGTGATCTATTAGACTCTGTCCTACTTATATACTTACCCAATACTATTGGAGTTACAGCAACATAGCTATAACTTCCTCTGTCTCAGGGAGCATACCTGCTGTAACCCCAAGAGTATTGGACAGAACTCAAATAGTAAATCTTTCCAGTACAGGCTTTAAGCTTACCCCGATACCCCCGTTTTATGAATTAAGCCCAGTCTGTATTACTTACTATTCCGCTCGTAAGATTTCATCTTTACAGAAAACACCCCCTGGGTATGATTTGAACGATGGGTGCAAAAAATAATATTTTATATTTTTGGATAATATCTAAATACTTAGTGTCAGCTCAGATTAAATTTCTTATTTGCCTTTTTTATTATTTTTACCAACTTTATTATTACCAATATTTCCGCTATTTGAAGGAGCTTGCTCAAGACTAATTGGAGAATTGATTTTAGTTTCTTTTGCTAGAATACTGGACTCGATTTTATTCTCAATAGACCCCATTGTTGACGAGATATTATCTAATTTAGAATTAAGCTCTTTTACATCATCAATATTAATGTTTCGTGATTTTAGTTGTAACTGAGTCACATCAATAACTTTATCTACAGAATGAGCTCCATAACCTATCACCGCAATCAAAGCTAAAAATATTCCTGAATTAATTAGTCCAGAATACCTACTAAAAAAACCTTTGTTTATTGGATCTTGACCTATAATTGTCTTAACCGGATTCGACTTTGCTGAGCCAAACAAATTTGATAATGTGGAAGTTTGATTTGTTATCAAAAAATGAAGATCTTTTATTTGCCTTACAACCGCATCGTATGAATTGGGGGATGTATTCGTTGGCTCTCTAATACCCTGATTATTTTTTGATTCTAGAACTTCCGATTGCTGTTCAATTTGCTTAATTAACTTTACGATATTAGCTTCCAAATCAACTAAATGTTCAGATTCAGTCTTTTTATTTAGTTCCTCAGTTAACTCTTGATTTCTAACATTTAAATTATTTATATTTTCATCATTAATTTTGATTTGGTTCGCTTTATCTTGATTTTCAATTTTTAACTTATCAACGTCATGCTCTAGGCCAGCATTATTGTCTTTATTATACTTATTCAAAATTGAAACATAATCGTACCAAGTATTGAATACATTGAGATTATTACTAATTTCTTTTATTGCTTTATTAGTATCTGCTTTACTTCCGAGGTTAAGAATAAGATATAAAATTTGTGACTTATCTTTAAAATCAGCCGCTGCGTTAACGCAATTAATCGAAATGGACTCTGAAATTGCAATAATTGCTTTTTTTACATCAGAATCTTTCGGTTTTATATAAATAGTTTGAAGATATTCATCTTTCTGAAAAACAAGCCCCTTATCAACCAACGGTAACTCATTAATATCTTTTATCCATTTCTGCATAAACCTTGGGTCAGTTAAAAGCGTATTGCATGAACTTTTCACTTTGTCTGAAGGAGTTCCTTCTTTCACAAGTTGATCGCAAATTTTAACCAGACTGTCTACGATAAAATGAGATTCAATTGGCAAAACATCAATTAACCAAACACCAAGACCAATATAATTAGCTCCTCTATCACCTGCAGTAAGATCAAACCCTTTTGACCATACTCCGATCCAAGTTATCAATTTATTGTCTCTCTCATGCCTAGACAGCTCAATAACATAGCCATCATTATCTAGTTGAACATCTCTAGGTCCCACAATTTCGAAGCGAGGCAGCCATGCTGGCCTAGACTGAGGACCGATATGTTTAGCCTTCAATCCGCTTGAATAAAAATGTATTTCAATGATCGGAGAAATTTGAGTCATAAGCTTGATTTAATGTAATATTTTATTAATTAAGTTACCCATTAAATCAAACATAGTTTTTTTAGGGGGGATGGGAGCTTCAATAAGTATTAATTTATTGCCAATATCCAAATTACATTTTGTAGCGTTTCCATAGAGCCTATTCCACAACTTTTTAGGGAACACATCAATAATAGGCCTTAGTACATCATTTGGTTTTATTATGGTTCTACCATGCATAATACCGGCGCAATAAGGAAGTATGGCCCTTTGATCTTTATGGATATGTAAGTTTTGCAATGCAGCATAACCCTTTCTATAGACATTCTCTGCGAAACCTACTAACTGATCCTCGTCAATATTAGATAACCCATCAATTGGATTGTTCTTAGTGGCAATATCCCACTTGGTCACTAAAAAAACATGATCATCATCCTCTCTGTAGACTCTCAGCTGTTCATAAGAATTAAATGCTCCAACTAGCGCTAAATTAGCAGCATTTAATAACTTTTTATCGTCTAATGTATCCAAAGTTTCATCTGAAGCAGACTGATTCAGTTGCGTAAAAGGTGCGATATGAATAAAGGAAATACCTTTTTGGTAGAACTTCAATATTGCATTTATCTCTTCTTTTAGTTCAGGAAAATATTTGCCAGTTGTCTCATCTACTTGATACCACTCACCACTGCTCTCCATAAATGCAAACTTCATTTCAGGTAGTTTTGGTGGTTTAACCTTAACCGGTATAAAGAATGGACGTAAGGCTTTAGTTTGCAGATGGGCTTCGCCATCTAAAAATGTCTGCTGTTGTTGATGGAAAAACCGCTCGGCATCAGCAAAAGCTGCTTTTCCATGAGATGTATTTAGAGGGATCAGTGAATCCCCTAAATAAATTCCAATACCATTTGCCATTGAAACCTGGAAATAGCTAAATAAAGAGGCTAAGAAAGTAGATTTACCAGAATTAGATGAGCCAAATATTATAACTGGGTGATACTCTTGCGTATCCATCTCCTCCGCTATAATTCTACCTATATCAGCATATTCATTAGATAGGATTTTTTTAGCGTCAATTACTTCATTTTGAATGATTTTTTTATCCGGTTTCTTTATTGGTTCTTTAGAAGTTTCGATAGGATTAATTGAGTCATCTATCTCAAATATTGGTAAATTTGTCATTCTTAAGTCCTTAATGATCTTGCCAAGCGCTGGGAATGCCACTGTTAGGAATATTAGCTTTTGGATTTTGCTGTTTTAAAATTGCTTTTAAGCTCGACAAACGAGCAAATAAATAAATTAAAATCCAATCGAAAAACACAGATAGCCCAAAGTAAACATAAGTGGGGGGTTTATCTAACCTATGTACAATTAAATTAATTAATTGACTCCATTCTCCCAGGCTACGAGCATCTGTTATATTTAAATTCATTAATAATTCAGATTTTGGCGCATAATTTTTCAACTCTACCGCTAAATTAGCATAGTTTGTAGATATTTCTTCAAGCCTGCCACGAGCCGACTTTAAGAGTTTTCCATTAATATTGCTATCCTTTAATAAGCTATCACCACTGTTAACATAAGTCAGAAGGTCCTTAAGTTGCTCTTGAGCTGCGTTAGTTTCTGTTTCGATTTTAGAAATAAATTCTTGGTTTTCTTTATAACGAGCCTTAACCAAATCTGGATGGTTGTATAAGAGAGCATTAATTGAACTTCTGTAATTTATAATAACCGGACTATCTTCTCCTATTGGAGTCTTATCACAAGATTTAGACCCTGCAGGATTAGAGAGCATTTGAAATGCAGGTAATAAAGCTTTTAGTTCTTGGGCACGCTGTATTGCTACAGGACCTTGTCCACAATTTAAAGGATTTTTTACTTCATCTAGAAATTTCTCTCTTTTATCCTCTATTGCCGTAATCTTTAGTAAAATCTCTTCAGTAATTAAGTCTTTTGATGCTGCACGTAAAGTTACAAATTGGTTTTCTGCATCATCTATAGCTTCAGTGTAAATCGTCTTCCCTTCTAAATTAAGCATCATTGCATTGAAAACACCTACTGAGCTTATAATTAGGAGTAAAAAAAACAAAGGTAAGTTACCGAATATTTTTCCTTTATTTGAGCCAATTAGCTTTGCCAGCAACCACGCCAATGCAGCCAAAAGCAGGGCAACTACTAATGCATACGATCCAATCTTGGTTAAGAATAAATTATAGTAACCATTACCTACAACAAATAAAAATAGAATTGAAAAAATCAAGCTAACTGCTTGAAACGTTTTGAGGTCACTGACTTCCTCAGTATTTAGGGTTTTGGCCATTATGTACTCACTTGATTAAGAATAATTTGTATATATTTATCTAAGCTACAACTTATCAGTAATATATACCATAAAATAAGTAAATAAATGAATTACATTATGATGAATAGTAAATTTTTAATCATCGTATATTTGTTTTTTATCTTTGATAAGTAGTTACGAAATGAAATCGTCAAAACTAAATATCACCTATAT
>CAMDOP010000273.1 GCA_945903675.1 Crenothrix polyspora | reverse complement strand
GAATATGCTGGATTTTTTAATATCGGCATGGTGCAACGTAACGAATACAACGCCATCATTCAACATGGCACTATGACTATGATTAGAAAGTCAGCCTTACTAGAAGTCGGTAATTGGGCGGAATGGTGTATTTGTGAAGATAGCGAGTTAGGTTTGCGCTTATATGAAGCGGGCTATGATTCGGTTTATGTGAAGGATTCTTTTGGTCGCGGCTTGATGCCTGACACCATGTCCGGTTATATGACTCAACGCTTTCGTTGGGTTTATGGGGCGATGCAAATTATCAAAGGTCATTGGCGCAGCTTTTTACCTAGCAAAAAATCACCTTTGACTGCTGCACAACGTTATTATTTTATTGCCGGTTGGTTGCCTTGGTTTTCTGATGCTCTGGCCTTATTCTTTACGACGGCCAGTTTAGTGTTAACGGGCATTATATTGACTGATCCTATCCACAGTGAGCTACCGGCTAATGTGTTTTTATTGCCGACGGTTGGTTTATTTAGCTTTAAAATTCTACGTGGCTTATGGCTATATCAAGCTAGAGTTCCCTGTTCAGTCTGGAAATCATTAGGCGCTGCTTTAACAGGTCTATCTTTAACGCACACTGTAGCTAGAGGCACGATACAAGGCTTGTTTACTTCTGGTAAGCCATTTATGCGCACCCCTAAATATGAAAAACAAGGGCCGTTGTTTGCTGGGTTAATGACCATTAGGCAGGAATTGTTCTTATTGATATTATTGAGTTCCGCTATTGCGGCGAGGTGTTCTATAGAGCATTTCGATAATTTAAGCGGACGTTTGTGGATCGCTGTTTTATCAGTACAAGCGGTGCCTTATGTAGCAGCGTTATTAACGTTGTTGATTAGTATTGCACCGAATTATGGTCGTAAATCTAAGTTATTGGCTGAAGAGTTGGATGAGTGAGGCTAAAGGTTAAAGGCGAAAAGTTCTGTAGGGTGGATAAGCATAGCGCATCCACCAAAGCATTTTTGAACCGGAAGTGTTTGTTACAATAACTACAGGCTATAGGCTACAGGCTAAAGGCGAAAAGAACTGATGTGTAGCTTTTTTTCGCCTTTAGCCCTTTGCCTTTAGTCTTTTTTACTGTTCTCCAAATAATTGCGTTGTTAATAATCCCACCCTATTACTAGGAAAAAGCAAATGTCACTTATACGCCAAGACTACTTTATTCAAAGTATCGCTGACTCACTGCAATATATTTCCTATTACCATCCACTAGATTTTATCCAAGCTTTAAACGCCGCTTATCAAAAAGAGCAAAGTCCTGCTGCCAAAGATGCGATGGCGCAGATACTCATCAATTCGCGGATGTGTGCTGAAGGCCATAGGCCGATTTGTCAGGATACAGGCATAGTTACGGTGTTTTTAAAAATCGGTATGGATGTGCAATGGAAGGCCGATCTTAGTGTCACTGATATGGTTAACGAAGGTGTGCGTCGTGCTTATAGTTATCCTGATAATGTATTAAGAGCCTCGATACTTAAAGATCCCGCAGGAAAACGTATTAATACCGGCGATAACACCCCTGCGGTCGTGCATATGGAAGTAGTGCAGGGTAATACTGTAGAAGTTAATATAGCGGCTAAGGGAGGGGGCTCTGAAGCTAAGGCAAAGTTTATCATGCTTAATCCCTCTGATAGCATTGCTGACTGGGTACTGAAAACAGTGCCGACTATGGGCGCAGGCTGGTGCCCTCCAGGCATCTTAGGTATAGGCATTGGTGGCACAGCCGAAAAGGCTATGCTACTGGCCAAAGAAGCCTGTATGGAATCCATCGATATTCAAGATTTGATAGCACGAGGCCCTAAAAACGCCTTGGAAGAATTGCGCTTAGAACTGTATGAACGCGTGAATGCCGTGGGTATAGGCGCGCAGGGCTTGGGTGGTTTAACGACGGTGTTGGATATTAAGATTAAAGATTACCCCACTCATGCGGCTAACAAGCCTGTAGCTATGATTCCAAATTGCGCCGCCACTCGCCACGTTCATTTTGTTTTAGACGGATCTGGTGTCGCTGAATTTAAGCCACCTAGGCTGGAAGATTGGCCCAACATAACATGGGATGCGGGCTCTAGTGCTCGTCGAGTGAATCTCGACACCATCACGACTGCCCAAGTTGCTAGCTGGAAGCCCGGCGAAACCTTATTACTGAGCGGCACCATGCTCACTGGACGTGATGCGGCACATAAACGCTTAGTGGATATGATAGCGCGTGGGGAATCTTTGCCCGATAATATTGATTTCACTAATAAGTTTATCTATTACGTAGGCCCTGTCGATCCAGTACGAGATGAGGTCGTAGGTCCTGCAGGTCCTACGACTGCCACGCGCATGGATAAATTTACCGAAACTATGTTACAGCTTGGCTTGCTGGGCATGATAGGTAAAGCCGAGCGCGGACAAATTGCTATAGATGCAATCAAGAAACACCAAGCTGTTTATTTGATGGCGGTAGGTGGTGCAGCTTATTTAGTGTCAAAAGCCATCCGCAAATCACGTATCGTGGCTTTTGCTGATTTAGGCATGGAAGCTATTCATGAATTTGTGGTTGAAGATATGCCGGTGACTGTCGCTGTCGATACTCAAGGTATCTCTATACATCAAACAGCGCCTATTATTTGGCAGAATAAAATAGGTAAGATTCCAGTGATTCAGGCATCGTAGTTAGATGTAACTTCTGGGAACATCGAGCTCTAGTTCGGTACATGATTGTCAGGTAGATTACTTTAGGTGGATCACTACGCCGAGCTGGGGCTCAGCGCTCCCGGAGCCTGCTCTTTAGCTAATAACTTAGCAAAGGCCTGTGCTGATAAAGGTCGGTTTTTGATATAGCCCTGATAAGCATCACAACCTTTTTCACGCAAGAAATTTAACTGCTCCACTGTTTCTACGCCTTCTGCTAGCACTTTAAAACCTAGGGTGTGCGCCATCGCCACTATAGTTGTGGCAATTTCCATATCGTCTTTATTAAAAGGGATTTTCTCAATAAAACTTCTGTCGATTTTTAATACATCGACAGGAAAATACTTTAGCCTAGCCAATGAAGAATAGCCTATACCAAAATCATCGATGGCCAGTCGTATGCCTTGATGACGTAGATTATTTAGAATATCTAGGGCAAGATCACTATTCTCCATTAAGCCACTTTCAGTAATTTCCAGCTCTAATTGTCCTGCCGGTAGCCCAGTTTTTTGTAGAACACTCGCAACTAAGGTATTGATATCACTCCGACGAAACTGATGCGGAGAAACATTTACTGCCATGGTTATCGGTAGTAAGCCACTATCTAGCCATTGTTTGGCTTGTGTACACGTTTCTCGTAACACCCATTCGCCAATTTCAACAATCAGATGACTTTCTTCAGCAATGGCAATAAAACCTAGCGGTGGAATTAAACCGTTTATAGGATCTTGCCAATAGACAAAAGCCTCAGCGCCTATAATTCGACCACTGATGATATCTATCTGAGGTTGGTAAAGCATGTGTAATTCTTCTTGCTCAATAGCTCTACGCAAGCGAACTTCTAAAGCAATACGTTCTTGAGCGGCACGAGTAAGCTCCTCAGAAAAATAAGCAAAACAACCTCTACCTTGATCTTTAGCTTGGTATAAGGCCGCATCAGCGTGATCTAATAAAGTTTCTGGCGTACAACCATGCTGTGGATACAAACTAATGCCAATACTGACACCGATCCGTACATCATCAGACTGAGTCAAATTAAAAGGCTTGCTTAAATCACTGATAATTTCTTCAGAGACCCGTGCGGCATCATCAGGGTGGGCAATGTCATCGAGTAACACTATAAACTCATCGCCACCTAATCGAGAAACCATATCGACATTACGTAATCTTGCCGTCATACGCGCCGCAACTTGTTGCAGCAACTCATCACCTGCCATATGCCCTAAACTATCATTGACGGCCTTAAAACGATCTAAATCCAGCATCAGTAATGCCAGTGGCTTATTTTCTCGTCTTGCCATTTCAATACTATATTTTAATCGTTCTTGTAATAAGCAACGGTTAGGTAATTGAGTTAGAGAATCATAAAAGGCCAAATGCTTGATTTTTTCTTCAGCTAACTTTTGATCGGCAATGTCAATAAATGAGCCAACATAATGAGTGATGACATTATTAGCATCTTTTACCACACTCATAGTGAGTAACTTAGGACTAACCTCACCACTTTTATGCCTATCCCAGGCTTCTCCCTGCCACGTTCCCGATTGATTCAGTGTAGCCCACATATCGACATAAAAGGCTTCATCGTGATGGTCAGATTTGAATAGGCTAATGTTTTGGCCAACAATTTCTTCTAGTGTATAGCCCGTCGCATCAATAAAGGCTTTATTGGCTTGCAAAATAATCTTGTCGGCATTGCAAATAACCATAGGGCCATGAGAATCGAAAGCGCTAGAAACAATACGCAGCACTAAATCTATGCGTTTTCGTTGGCTTATATCAGTCAAGGTAATGCGTATGGTCGGCAATTTTTCATCATCGGTAATAAGTTTGCAATGAAGCTGCGCATCAAATGGAGAATTGTCGCCACGATGCAGTTCCAATTCAAAATCATGTTCAAAATTGTCCTGAATGAGATGCTGAAAAAAAAGATGCCAACGATCGCCATCCTTGTTTGCGACTAAGGCTGAGAAGCTATGATTAATAAGTTGATTCCGCTCCATTCCGAGCAGGGTAGCTCCGGTCAAATTAATTTCAACAATCAGACCTTCACGCGTAAGCGTTAAATAACCCACCGGTGCAAACTCATAAAGACTTAAATAGCGAGTGCGCGATTCTTCCAAAGCGATATGAGCGCTACGTAATTCTTCATTTTGCATCTCCAATTCAATCTGATGATCGTGAAGACTTTGTAATAA
>CAMDOP010000272.1 GCA_945903675.1 Crenothrix polyspora | reverse complement strand
TAATCGGCTCTGCAAAAGTTTTCTAAGCTTTAAAAAATATTTAATCGGCTCAGCAAAAGTTTTCTAGCTTTAAAAAATATTTAACCGGCTCAGCAAAAGTTTTCTAGGTTTAAAAAATCTTTAATCGGCTCAGCAAAAGTTTTCTAGGTTTAAAAAATCTGTAATCGGCTTAGCAAAAATTTTCTAGGTTTAAAAAATCTTTAACCGGCTTAGCAAAAATTTTCTTAGTCCGTAAGTCTTAGAACAGTTTCACTACGCGCTCTTAAGAGTCGCAACAACAAACCGCCGCACACAGGCAATATCGAAAAAAATCGAATAAAAACGTCTCGCGAGGAAAAATATAGATGAGGGGAAGTTTTGTAGCTTCATTTATGGTGGACAGGTGCTACTGCTTTAGTTAGTAGGCCAGTGACCGGCAAAATCAAACGAGAGCTGACGATAGTGTTTGATCGACAGTAGGTAGATAGTCTCATCATAGCGTGCGTACAGTACCAGATAATCCGACAGCAAGTACTCACGCAACGCTCCATCCTGTAACTTCGCTTGCAATGCTCTAATGGCGTTAGCCACTTCGATAGACCTAATTGGGCGGTTCATGAACGATCGACCCATGTCAGGAAATCGCTCAAGATTAGGAATGACGGTAAAGAGCAACTCATCCAGCAATACATCATAGGCACGCAGTGCCTCGGCTTCAACAAGAAATACCTCAATGTTTTCGAGGTTGCGTTCAAAGTTGGCAGTGATCTGCACGGTGGTTTTATGGGTCATGCTTAAGCCCAGTTCTTAGGGTTAAGTGCCACGGCGAGTCTTTAAACGCTGGATTGTTTCACGCGCATCTTGCACACGACCCGCTGAAATATCCTCTATCCCTTTATTGGCTTCGTTAATCAGCAGTAGATGAATACGTTCACGTTCTAACTGATGGTAGTAATCGAGGCGATTGGCATCGATTAAAGCAATATAACTTACGCCATTCTTGGTAAGAATCTTCTCTGCACCGGCCTTCACTTGTTCAGCAAGTTCAGAAAGATTAGCTCGTGCTTGAGAAAACGGCACCACGTCGCTTGCGGAAATCCCCATCATATTCTCCTTTATCGCACAATTCGTGCAAAATTTTGTACATTATATGGTAAAAAGCAGCCGGTGATAGTTATTTTGACTAAAATCATTGCCTCGCTATTTAAGTCCTTAAGTCGCAGGGCAGTTTCACTATGCGCTTTTAAGAGTCGCAATAAAAAACCGCGATGCCGGTCGGGGTTTACAACCCCGATCGAAACGTTTGGATGCTTCAATAGCTTTCGAAACATTAAGTTTACAACCCCGTCTCAAACGTTTGATATTGCAATTATCTTTGAAAGATCACCGAAGAAATATGCCAGCTTTTGGTTATATAGCGCCGTTTGGATGCTTTATATAGCTTTCGAAACGTTAAGGACGGGGTATGAAACTGATAAAAAACTAGTCTCTTCTGAATCCTAAGCTCAAAACAAATGTAACCAAGACGCTAGGTCTTGGTTACATTGATCCATCACACACCCCCACTCTAGTCATAGCGACTAAGCTCGATGCAGCATAGCGAAACCTAGGCTTTATCAAATCTCAAGACCTCAATTCCACTACATGATATCAAGGCTACTTGCTATTAACTTTGGAAACCCTAAGCCCCAGCTCGGCGTTGTCTGCAACAGACAATAATCAATATAACAATTACTTCAATAACTCTAGCAAACACTCGCTAGCCCTATAAGTGTTTGAATTGGTCTAGCCAGCGTTGGATAGCCCTAGTGTTGCTTCAATAAACACGTAACCTACAATCTTTAGGCGCAATAGGCAAAGCCGTATTGCGCCGTCTGTTGAAAAGTCTATGACGCAATACAACATCCAAAGAATGTATTGATCCGTCATGTCGACATCTTATGATCTCAGCATGCGGTGCAATACGGCTATCGCCTATTGCACCCTAGGGGCTGGCGCATATTAATAGCACACGTCGACAGTTTCGATTTGCCACTTGATGAATGAAGCGGATTCCTAACCCCTATAGCTAACCCTTAAAAGATTCGAGGAGACCTTACACAAATTTCCGACCATGATAGAAAGGTACTGCTGACTCCAGCCAAAGAGAGGCGAGCATGTGTTCGGAATAAAAAGGAAAGAGATAGCTTTACTGAGTTTTTATAATACTCTGAGTTGCTGTATGCTTAATGTTTAGATGACTTGAATTGGAATTATAATGTTACGCTTAATCTTTGTTTACTTACCTCTAACTACTGCATTATTGACCGCAGGCGTGTTTGCCCCTGCAAATGCTGCCACCATAAGCAATGACCGCGTGTTTGCCTACGCGGAGGGCAAGTACCCCAACCTTTTCCCTAGCACCGCTGCAGATCTACAATTTGAGCAATTTACATATCGTTACTATCCTACTACTGCAAACTATTTAGCTGTAGATACTGCCAATGTCATTTTTAGGCTGGGGCCAGATACCGGAAATAAATTGACGAGTATTGCTCCTGTAGCGGCTTACGCAGATGCTATCATTGCTTGGGAAGCCCTTACCATCAATACCTATAGTTCTCTAGCAACACCTTTATTGGATTACATAGCGGCTGATCAATCAGTCACAACCACATCCTCAAGCACTCTGAATACAAGAATTATTTTGGGCGCCGATTATTATTCCACTACACCGGAGATTATAACAGCTAACTATGGTTTCGAAGGCTATATGGGAGTTCCAAATCTCGGTGGTACGGGATCTTCCGCACAAACAGCAGCTTATGCTGGAAATGTGTCATATGAGAATATAGATCTAAGTTTACAAGCGACGGCGACTGCTAAAGCTTATTACGCGGCCTCGGGTAGTCAGGGTTTTTTAACTACTTATGGTGTTTCCGCCACCGCTGCAGATACTATTCCCGTTGTTTTTAGTCATCCTATTTGGCCACCATCAGTCACACCAACTGCCTTTCAGGTAACGATGAATACTGGCGTTGTAGTTACGCCTTTAGTTGCCAGTTTTTACCAAACGCAGAATACAACGAGAGGCAAACAGTTGTTTTAACGGGTTATTGGGGTAATCGAATTTTACCTGGTAATCCTGGTGCGGAATATCCTGTTTCAGTAAGCATTGTGAGTTCTCCCACCGAATTAAAGTTTGTAACGCCTTTAGGGTTTGTTTCTGCTGTTGGATTAAATATAGCAAGTAAAAATCCATATGTTAGTGGGAATGGGCCAATCATTGTTGCAGCAAAGTTAAATGTCTTCTCCAATCTTGGAGAAAGTAATCCACAGTGGCTTACTGCTTCATATGCTAATAGCGGCTCAGATCTATTTAACACTGCCGCGCGATATCGTCTTCGTGTATATACCAGCGCAGGCTTTTCACCGGATGGCATTAGCAGTATTTTGCCAACTGACTTTAGTAAATATTTTATTTTAGGTGCCACAGATTTTAGTGGGAATACGCTACAAATCACACAAGCGGGGGTGAACTACAGCATTCCAGGTTATGGCAACATTAAAGTATTGGGGATTGCAGATACTGGACCATTACAATCATCATACGACATTACTTATATTGAGGATCACGACAATCAATATGACATTATTATCTCTGGCGATAGCACTGCAATAGCAAGGTTGACAACCATAAGAATGCCTTCTTCCGGATCTTATTCTCCAGTCTATAACCCAGGTGGCCCTGGCAATAATCCTTCTAGCAACCCAGTAGGTCCTTTCACAGTACCAAGTTCGGATCAAACTATCAATATTACTAATAATATTCAGGACGGCGCTTACGTAACATATGTTGAAATTGATGGTTCAGTCGCTAAAAATGCATTGGGTCAGCCAATTGGCACATTGCAAGGACCGGCAATCGTTAATAAAGCTACAGCTTATACGGTGAATGCTTATATAGATCCTACTGGAAAGCGATTTTATTCTTCTTTTCCGGCGGCAAATAATTAATGAGATAGACGTCTTAATCGGAGGGTTGTGTGCCGGCGTCTCGGCGTGGCGGGGTTGCAAACCCCGTCCCGCGTTGTGAGCGGTAGAATAAAAATTAAATCATTAGCTGACCTCAATAACGTGCCCACCCCCGATCATTATTGAAAATACAGAAGCGAGGTTAGAGAGTTTCAGAATGATTATGTCGGCTTTAATTAAGGGTTTCTTATAACCGATTCGTATCTTGCTCTATAGGTGGGTTTCTATATCCATTCGTTCGTGAAGGATACGAACTATTTCAATGAGATTTACGTTAACTTCACGGAAGAAAATAATGTGCTTACCTACATTATACCTATACGAATTTCGCTACAATCACGTCCTTTAAGGTGATCTGTCGCTAAAGAATAGAAAGATTTGTCGAGTTTGGTTAGATAAATATTTCTTTGGCGCTTTCCCCAAGTGTTTTAGGTATAAATAGCAATAATTTTAAGATCAGATTTGGCTTTATTGGTGAGCTCAAATCAGATCATTAGTTGACGCTTTCTTGGTCAATCTCTTTAATTAAACCTTTTAACGAATAATCGGCCCGACCGCTTTCTTCACCTTCTATTAGTGCTTTTTGTATAGCTGCTAACTTTAATTCTCTCTCTTCTAATAAACGTAATCCTGCCCTGACGGTTTCACTTGTCGATCCATATCGCCCATCATTAATTTGTTTGGCTATAAATTGCTCAAAGTGAGCACCGATGGACACACTGGTGTTTTTTTGCGGCATAACCTTTCCCCTCTTCTTAATAAGTAGAGTTCGCTCAAAAACTCAGATGCCAATAATTCAAATAACCCTTCGTCATTAATCTGACTGGCGTTATGAAGATCCGTTTTGTCTTTTGTAATAAAAATTCGATGTGCTTGTTGATACAGCGCTGAACAATTTCGAGCACAAA
>CAMDOP010000271.1 GCA_945903675.1 Crenothrix polyspora | reverse complement strand
AGGTATTAATTATTCTTCGCCCGCTAATAGTCGTTTAATATTACTTTGATGTCGCCAAAGCAAGAATAGCATCATGATTATTGATGCTCCGAGGATGTAGGTATCACCGACTATAAACCAAGCAAAAACCGGTGATAGTACTGAGGCGCATAATGCAGATGCAGAGGAAACCTTTCCTATTTTATATATAAGCAACCATGTTGCTATAAATGAAAGTCCCAGTAGCCATGAAAAGCCTAGTAACACACCTATTGAAGTTGCTACACCCTTGCCGCCTTTGAATTTGAAAAATACTGGGTAAAGATGGCCTATGAAAGCAGCAAGCCCGATGCTTGCTAATAATAAAGTAGATCCATCTAACAAGTTCGCGATATAAACAGGGATAAAACCTTTAAGTAAATCACCTAGCAATGTAATTCCTGCCGCTTTTTTCCCACCTATACGCATGACATTAGTTGCGCCTGGATTACCAGAGCCTTGCTCACGTGGATCAGGCAGTCCCATTAAGCGGCAAATTATAATTGCACTTGAAATAGAGCCTATAAGATAAGCAATTGGAACAATCAACCATTCAATCATATAACGTTTTCCTTATTCAGAACTTGTAAGCTAACCGTATTTACCTGATACTTACTGATTATTAAAAATAATACATCATAACCGGAAACAATCATGGACATCATATTTTTAGGCGGACTTGAAATTGAAACTATCATCGGTATATACGATTGGGAAAGAGAAACTAAGCAAACGGTTGTGCTAGATATTCAGATGGCTTTTGATATAAGAAAAGCAGCTGAAACCGATGATATTCAATATACGCTAGATTATAAAGCAGTCTCCAAACGGATTATTTCTTTTGTTGAGGATAGTCGGTTTTTTTTAGTAGAAAAATTAATTACGGAGATAGCTGATATTATCCTTAATGAATTTGATACAACTTGGGTACGAATTTCTTTAAATAAAAGAGGTGCAATCAGTGGTGCTAGTGATGTTGGGCTTGTTATTGAAAGAGGGGAAAAATAACCCATGTCTCAGGGTTATATTAGTATAGGCAGTAATATTGACAAGGAGCGATATATTTCAGCCAGTATCAATGCTCTAAGCCAGTTTTTTGGTAAGCTCATTATTTCAAGTGTTTATAGTTCAGAGTCCGTTGGTTTTACTGGAGATAGCTTTTACAATTTGGTGGTAGGTTTTAACTCTGAACTATCAGTCAAAGAAGTTGCCAAGCAATTAAGAAATATTGAATTAGCTAATGGTCGAACTAGAGATAGTCAAAAGTTTTCTTCACGAACTCTGGATCTAGATCTGCTTTTATATGATGATTTAGTGATTAACGATGGTCGATTACAGATACCTCGTGATGAAATTGAATCTTATGCTTTTGTGCTTGAGCCTTTAGCGGAAATTGCTCCTAGTTTAAAGCATCCTATTAATGGTTTGAGTTATTCTGAACTCTGGGAAAGATTTGATAAAACTGATCTTAATCAACATAAGATTTCGTTCTCTTGGGCCTAATTATTTCAATAAAATAAAGTACGCCCACCATCAACTGTTAGTGTTTGCCCTGTCATATAGTCAGCGTCATTGATTAAATACCAAATGGCCTTAGCAATATCCAAAGGTTCTCCGCATCGCTCTAAGGCTATGCGTTGTAAAGTGTCGCTTTGATCTTGTTCGGAACTAAGTTTTTCAGGCCATAAAATCGCACCTGGAGCAATGCCATTAACACGTATCGATGGGGCTAATTCTTTAGCGAGAATCTTGGTCATGGCTTGCAAGCCCGCTTTAGCAATGCTGTAGACCGAATAGCCAGGTAAGCCACGTTCAGCATGAATATCGACGATGTTAATAATACAGCCTTTATTAAGAGTTAATGTTTTGGACAAAGACTGTGCTAAAAAAAAGGGGGCTTTTAAATTACTACCTAGTAATTCATCCCATTGTTGTTCAGACACATCAGATATAGCCGTTGGATAAAAAGATGAAGCGTTATTGATTAACACATCTATGCCGCCCCATTTTATAGATGCCGCTTTAGCTAGTGCTGAACGCTCTTCTTCAATAAGAAGATCGGCTTGCATAATACATGAAGAATTCTCTCGTTTTAGATTGAATTGATTGGATAGCTCGATAGCCTCAGCTTCTGAGGTTTTGTAGTGCAAGAAGACATTGCAGTCGTGGTCATGTAAAAATTGTGCACATACTGCACCTATACGTTTTCCTGCGCCTGTGATTAGTACATTTTTTTGCATGCCGCTACAATTCCTTAGGTATTCAAGTAAATTGGGTATGAGCTGAGATTTATCCAGAAAAAACTACGTCAAATTGTTGCATTAATTCGGGCGTGTCTCTTCGTACGATGATTTTTACAGGTAAGCATAAGTCATCAGTACTTAGTCCTCGCTCTTGCAACGATTCATATTCTGTGTAAATGTTTTTGACGTCATAAATTTCAAGAGCAGAAAAAATGGCGACAATATCTTTCATGTCATGTTTTTCAGGGTACTGATGTTTTTTTAACTGAAACACGCTGTCATCTAGCAATAAAATGCTCACAGCCTGATCAAAAGCTGCGGTTGTTAAAATAATATCGAGCATTTCTTGCGCATAAGCACCGCTGTGAGCGGCTTTACGTAAGATAAATAAATAACGTTTATTCAATGTTCATCCAAATACGATTAATCGATCAGTCACTAAAGTGGCTTCAATGAGTTGTCCTAGGCCGGAAATACGAAAACCAGCGGCTAAATCATTATCTTGTTTGCCTTGTCTACTTGCTTCATCATCATGCAATAAGCCACGGCGTTGCGCGGCAGAAATACAGACGACTAAATCAACATGATATTGCTCAGCTAAGTCACTCCATAATGATGCGAATTGTGGTTCATCATCTGGAGGTGTTGAGTGCTTTAATGCATGATAGATACCGTCATGGTAGAAAAATACCCGAAATATTTGATGCTCTTGTGCCAAGGCAGCCATAATAAAACGATAGGCGGTCTGTCCTGCGTTGCAATGATAAGGGCTAGAATTGACCTGTATGGTAAATTTCATCTTACTTATGGTAATTCTTAAGTTAGAGTTTAAATGAGATGTTTTATAATAACATATGATAAGTGCCTTCTAGATCCTATCAGGAGCATACGGTTGTTTTTATTCCGTAATGACTTGGGTTTTTTGTTTGACATGCCTAATGTCAGAGAACAAATGATGGTATTCTTTGAGTAAATAACCAATCCTAGCTTACTTAAGTTATCTATAACAACCTGAGACCTAATGTTTAAACGTTCTGCAATTATTTTGGCCATAAGTCTTACTCTATTTCCTGTGTCACGGCAGGCAGTTGAGATCAATAAAATAGAATTGCCCGATATGGGTGATTCCTCAGGCACCTTAATATCTCCCGCTGAAGAAAAAGAGTTTGGTGAGGAATTTTTTAGGAGCTTGCATTCGCAAATTAGTATTAATGAAGATGCTGAAATTCAACAGTATATTCAATCAATAGGGCGAAAGTTGGCGGCTAATAGTGATAATCCTGGTCACCCGTTTCATTTCTTTGTGGTTATGGAAAATGATATTAACGCTTTTGCCGGTCCCGGTGGTTATATTGGAATTAACTCAGGATTAATTTTAATGACTGAAGCTGAAAGTGAGTTGGCGTCAGTCATTGCGCATGAAATTTCACATATTACCCAGCGGCATTTATTTAGGGCTGCCGAGGCTTCAAGTCGATTATCTATTCCAACAGCGGCAGGGATGTTAGGTGCTATATTATTGGGCACACGCTCTGCCGCCATGGGACAGGCTGCCATCATGGCGATTATGGGTGGTAGTGTGCAATTTCAGATTAATTTTACTCGTGAGAATGAAGCTGAAGCGGACCGTGTCGGTATGCAAACCTTGGCTGCTACGCATTTTGATCCTCGCAGTATGCCGACTTTTTTTGAGCGGCTTCAGCAAGCCACTCGATATGCAGGGCAAAGCGTTCCTGAATTTTTAAGAACTCACCCTGTTACGGAATCACGTATTTCAGATACTCGTGGACGTGCAGAAACTTATCCTTATAAACAATACCCCGACTCGCTGGCTTATCAATTAACAAAGGCGAAGATTCGTATTTTGACGACAGCCGACCCTATCTTTCTAGAGCAATATTGTCGTTCAAAATTAAACCAAGGTACCTTAGAGCAGCGAACGGTTGCTGTTTATGGTTTAGGCTTGTTTTTGCTAAAGACTGAAAAGTTCAAAGAAGCAGAAGCTATTTTCCAAAGTTTAACTAAAGAATATCCAGAGCAACCACAATATTCCTCTGCGCTTGCTAAGATTGCTTTAGATGCAAGAGATTTTAATACGGCGGTATTACGTTATCAAAAGCTGACGGAACAGTTTCCTGATAATTCGGCTATTAAACTTGAATATATTAATGCTTTGTTAAAAGTAGATAAAGCCGATCTGGCTAGAAAACACTTACTTGCTTTAAGTCCAGAAGCCCAGCAAATGACCATTTATTTGGGGTTGTTAGCAGAAGCTTATAACAAAATTAATCAACCCGCTGAATCTCATCGTTATCTTGCGGAATATTATTTTGCGATGGGGCAAACTAAAGATGCTATTTATCAGATTCGTATAGCCTTGGAATCTAAAGGGCTGAGCTTTCAGTTATCTTCTATTTTAAGTGAGCGCCTAAACTTCTTTCTAAATCAAGAGCAAGAAGCAAAAGCTAATCGCCAGTAATTGATGGGGGTGATTAAAGGTTTCTAAAGATACCCCGTAGGGGCGGTGCGACTGGCATGGTAGTCAGCTAGTTGGTGGAAGTCCAACCATTGCCCTGTGAGAAGGGAAAATGTAGGCGAAGGCAAGGGTGTCCAAAGAAACTTACAATAGCTACCCAACAGGG
>CAMDOP010000270.1 GCA_945903675.1 Crenothrix polyspora | reverse complement strand
AGCCGACAAAGGCAAAAGCGTGCTAATTTATTGCCGCACAGGCGGACGCTCTGCATTAGCGGCACAAACCCTGCAACAACTTGGTTACACTAGTGTTCTGTCTATGGCTGGCGGATTTGAAGCTTGGAAAAATGCATGAAGTAGATTGTTGGTTTATTACCTAACCCGACAAATAAAAAATCAAGTATCTCCCAATAAAGTGAAGATTAGCGAATCTTCCATTAATAAGTAAACAAGAGGACATTATGACTACCCAACACCACACTTTACTCATCATTGGCGGCGGCGCCGCAGGCGTTTCCATTGCTAATAATATGCGTCGTATCAACGCAAACATCGATATTGCCTTAATTGAGCCTTCAGAAAAGCATTATTACCAACCCGGTTTTACTATCATTGGTGCTGGTGCTTACACCATGAAAGAAACCGTTCGTAATGAGGCTGATTTAATTCACCCTAGCGTGACTTGGATTAAAGACTTTGCCGAGACTTTTCAACCAGAAGCTAATACCATTGCCTTACGTTCTGGCGATACACTTAGTTATGACTATCTAGTGGTCTGCCCTGGTTTACAATTAGATTGGGATAAAATTGAAGGTTTAAAAGACACAATAGGTAAAAATAATGTCTGTAGTAATTATTCTGCCGATACCGTGGAATACACGTGGGAATGTATAAGAAATCTGCAATCAGGTACAGCCTTATTCACCCAACCGCCTATGCCGATTAAATGTGCCGGGGCACCGCAAAAAATCATGTATCTAGCTGCCGATCGTTTTCGTAAAAAAAGTATTCTGGATAAAATGAATATCGAATTTTGTAATGCTGGGCCTGCAATGTTTGGTATCCCGTTTTTTGCTAAAGCCTTAAATAAAGTGGTGATAGGTTACGGCATTAAAACCAATTTTAATCATAATTTGGTTGCCATTGATGGTCCTGCGAAAACGGCGACCTTTGAAATGACTGATAGCGAAGGCAATAAGCAACGGGTGACTAAAGCCTTTGACATGATTCATGTCACACCCCCGCAAAGTGCCCCCGATTTTATTAAGAATAGCCCTTTAGCTAATTCTGCAGGCTGGGTAGATGTTAATGACAAAACCTTGCAACATCATAAATACAGTAATATTTTTGGTCTGGGTGATGCAACTTCAACACCCAACGCCAAAACTGCAGCGGCGGTACGTAAACAAGTACCGATACTTGTTGATAATATTCTTCACTTAATCAACAACCAATCTTTAGATGAAAAATATGATGGTTATGGCTCTTGCCCGCTAACCACCTCATTAAGTACAGTCATGCTGGCTGAGTTTGCTTATGGTGGCAAGGTCACACCTTCTTTCCCATTACTAGACCCCAGAAAAAATTTGTACATTTGGTGGATAGGTAAAAAAATAGGCTTTCCTTGGATGTACTGGCATTTAATGCTTAAAGGCTATCGCATAGATATTCCGCATTTAGAAAGCTATGCCAAACGTTTTATAAAAGAAGATTAATTTAAGAGACTAAGGTGTCTTGCCGTTGTTCTAAGGTTTGTGCAGGCTTCATAGTTATAGGTTTAATGAAAATAGACGCAGACACTGAAAAAGACAAAAACTTCTACTAATGTTAAATGGTGAGATTAGGGTTAAGGGTACATCATTTATACGATCTGTTTGATTGACGCCCCCTACGATCATTGACTTCATGTTTTTTGGCGGCAGCTATCTCATGTATAGCTGTCATTCGTCTTATAAAAAATATTCCAACTCAACGACAAATCTTTCCATTAGTTTTTTGCCGGAATAATTACTGGTTAGCGGTTACCTTTCTTATTCTGTTGCGTAATTTTTTAAGTTCTAAGAAGCCAGTTTAACGAAACTTAGATTTAAAGGGTGTTGCTGTGTTGTTTTAATAAATCTAAGCAATGCAATTTGATCGTTTCGCAGATAGTATCTAAAGGCAAATGGCTTAAGCTTTTAGTATTAAAAGGCTTTTGCAACTCAATGCCAATACGGTCCAACGATAACAACGGGTAAGCGACTAGAAAAAATATAGAGACTGTATAAATCCCCGTTTTTTCTATCAAAGAAAAGGGTAGCAGTAATAAAAACATAAAGACAAATCGGCGGATTTTTATAGCATAAACGAACGGCATCGGCGTTTTTAAAATACGCTCGCAGCCGCCTAAATGATCGATCAATAGACCCCGCTGTTCTTCTAGAATACTAAATTCAAAGCCGTCTAATTCAAGTCCGTTGGTATTGGGGTAACCCGTGCGTGCTTTTTGCAATAATGTGGCTATCTTACTGACAACAAATAATGGCATGTGTATGGCTGATTTTAGCTCTACAAGCTCTTGCTCCGTCAGTAGACCAACTAATGGGGTGAAATTATTACCATTTCGTAATGATTCTTTGGTGGCAAATGCAAAAGCAATGGCCCATTTGACTAAGGCCTCTCTCCAAGCGCTATCATGCGGCCCGTAGTTCAATCCGCCAATAATCAGGTTGCGGATTTGGTTGCTAATACCACCCCATAATTTGCGAGCCTCCCACCAACGTTCGTAACCGGCATTGGTTCTAAACACCAATACCATGCCCAAGACTACACCCGTGTATTCAAATGGTGTGACATCAAAAGAGGGTAAAGGCCACCAGTAATGATTCAATGCAACTAGTAATGCAGGATAACAGCATAACAATAACAGCATGGGAAGAATGCGAGGTGTGACAGAACCTCGCCACATCAGGGAGCTGAGTAAAAAATTGGGATGCTCGTCTTTATTGGTTATTAAATGAGTAGAGTCTTTCATAATTTATTCCTAATTAAAGATTAAAACTACCTAACCTTAGATATGCTGAGGTCAAATAAACAGTTTTATTGCGTTTTAAGTAACATAACCACTAGCAAATCAATTTGCACAACTATGCCACCCAATTCCGGAGAACTTAACCAAAACGTTATGATTTCAGTGTGACATGAGGGAGATTATCCCCCCACTAAATTAGTCATTCAGACCTATAAAAGTAACATTAATTATTTTTTAGTTTCTGACTATTTAGTTTGAGCGTTTGCTTTTTTCTGCACAGGTTTTAAAAATAGCCTTCCCGTTTCTTTTTTTCCATGGAACCGGCTTGGTCTTGATCAAGGAGGCGTCCTTGTCTTTCACTTTGTCGAGTGATCAACATTTCAGCGATAATATCTTTAACACAAATCGCATTGCTTTCAATAGCACCGGTTTGGGGATAACAACCTAGTGTGCGAAAGCGAATCTGACGCGCTTTTAAACTGTTGAGTTCGTTTTTGTTTAAATACGGCAGCATCCGTTCATCATCCATCGCTAGTATTTGCCCGCTACTTTCATCAATCCAGCTAAGTCGTTGTGCTGAAAAATAAAGCGACACCAGATCAATATGTTCCAGCATAATGTATTGCCAAACGTCCAATTCAGTCCAATTGGATAGCGGAAAAACTCTGACTGATTCACCACTATCAATTTCGGTATTATAAAGTTGCCATAGTTCGGGGCGTTGTTGTTTAGGATTCCACTGATGGTTGGAATCCCTAACTGAAAATAGCCTTTCTTTAGCGCGTGATTTTTCTTCATCTCGGCGCGCTCCACCCAAGGCGGCATCAAAACCGTATTGACTTACTGCTTGTTTCAAGGCCTCAGTCTTCATCAAGTTGTTATACTTGACTGACCCCGATTCGATTGGGTGTATGCCCGCTGCTAACGCGAACTCATTGCTATGGACTTTCAAGTCAAGCCCTAAATTGGCAACTAGGTTGTCGCGAAAACGCGCCATCTCTGCAAATTCCCAGGTAGTATCAATGTGCAATAAGGTAAAAGGAACATTGCCGGGCCAAAAAGCTTTTCTAGCCAAGTGCAACATGACAGTTGAGTCTTTACCAATGGAGTAAAACATGCAAGGCTTTTCAAAACAAGCCGCTACTTCCCGTATGATAAAGATACTTTCCGCTTCCAACTGTTTTAAATGCGTCAAATTCATAAGGCCTTCCTTATTATTAACCGGTATTTCGCATGCCAGCTGCAATGGCGTTAATACTCCGTAAAAGAGGCTTTAACCATGGATTATCTTCAGTATTTTTAGCACCCACTGATCGCACCTGGCGCAATAAAAACACCTGTAAAATATTCAGCGGTCCTAAATACGCATCTCGACGCTTTAAAGAAGCTGCCAACACAGGGTTTTCTTCCAGCAATTGCTTGGTATTGGCAATTGCCAAAATCCACTCTACACAGTGTTGATATTCACCGGCAATTAAGCCATAAACCCGTTTGCCGGTTTCAGGATCAACACATAAACCGGCATATTCTTTAGCAATGGCCATGTCAGATTTACTCAGCGCCATTTGAGCATTACTTAGCAAGTTTCGAAAAAACGGCCAATCACGATACATGATCTGTAAGGTATCCAAGCGTTCTGGCTTACCTGCACACCACGTCGCCAAACTAAAACCAATGCCGTACCATGCTGGAAACATCTGCCGAGATTGCGCCCAGGCAAATACCCAGCCTATCGCCCGAACCGAATTTTTAGAACGATCTTGTTTTTTTCGATGCGAAGGTCGCGAGCCAATATTAAGCTGGCCAATTTCACCGACTGGCGTTGCTTCATAAAAGTAATCTAAAAATCCAGGCGTCCGTTCGGTGAGCTCACGGTAACTTTGCTCACCTATGTGTGCCAATTCATCCATGATAGTCAAATACTCAGGTAGATCAGGGGTTACCGGTTGCACCAAACTGAGGCTGGCCTTCATCAAGCCGGTAATACCCATGGTCAATTCGTAAACAGCGGTTTCTCTGTTGTTATAGCGGTAAAACAAGACTTCGCCTTGCTCGGTAAATTTGATTTGTCCGCGCACCGTGTCGGGCGGTTGCGCTAAAATCGCTTCATGG
>CAMDOP010000269.1 GCA_945903675.1 Crenothrix polyspora | reverse complement strand
CTGTAGCTATCCAGCACCAATCATTGATCACTCCCGTGAAAGTCAATTAACCAAGTCGTGGTTTAAAGAATCAATTGTTACTCAAAGTGAGGGTTAATAATCTAAGGAGATTAAATTCGTTGGAACACCTCAGGTGTCAGTACCTTTATCTGTAAAACTTCAGACTTGATCTGGCGACTTCAAAAATTAGTTTCAACTTTATCTGTTATTGGCTGTCTGTTTTCGACCCATTTCTGCCGATCGCCGCTACTAATCCTGTATGTCTGATCTTTGCGTCTTAGAGGATATTCAGTCAGCTTAGTAAAGTAACTTATATTTAGTACTTATCGAATTTGTGAGTAAAATTTCAATACAAGATCCATTTATTAACGCTGGCTAATTGGATATTACACCTAATGCGCGGCTTCGCTCAAATGTTCTAACCTTATCAAAAGCCCAGCAGCCGACATATTGACTCGACAATTCAACAACGATTTGAGGTAATTCATTAATGTTTGGAATATAACAAAACCCACCAACCTTTAAATCCTCGCAGATTTCAAAACCATTCGACCATTTACGACCGAAAGCCCAATGTTGATTTAGCCAATTTTGAGCACGAATTGCTGCTTCTGGAGTTGGATTGATAGTTCGTGATATGCTTTTTTCTAATTCAGCAAGCGCATTATCATTAGTCGCAATTGGAGGAATTAGCTTTAAGAAAAACGCATTTGCTCGAAGCTGACGTTTCAAACTTTCCGAGTCACAAGATTTCCCAATGTGTTCGTGGAATTCTTCTCCTAGATCCCACGATAGCCAAAGTAATAGAACTTTTAATTGAATAACCTCTTCAGTTTCGACACCAAGGTTATTATTTACTAAATCTAGTAAGTTAAAAGACGAACCTAAAAGATACTTTAAGGACTCATCAAAAAGAAATCGCCGATCCTTTTCTTCAGCAAGTGACTGACCTGTTTTCTTCCAACGAGGAGTTTTGTCCAAAAATCGCAATTCACGTAAGAGAGCTAGAACTGCTATGATTTGGAGAACCGCTGTCGTATTCCGGCTTTTATTAGTAGCGGCCAATTTCAATTGCTCAACCATACGTTTTACCAACGACCTAGATTTAGATGCCACTATTTTTGCAATCTCTGGGTCACTATGCGTTGTTGCAGTTGTCGACTTCGACAGTTCATCCTTGTCGTTGTTATTATTGTCATCTTGACCAACTTGCTCCTCTTCTGTTCTACCTGACACATCTGTTTCTATAGAGAATGTTTTTAAGCCCTCCGATAATTGGCGCATCATCACATCAATTAAGTAGGCTAAATCACCCGATTTCAAAAACCGAAGCTTTTTCTTCTTATTAGGCAAATCATCAACGCTGATAGCAAGAGTTTCTGGCGCAGCAATTAAGTTTTCTGTGTGTGCCTTTTCTTTATGTTCGCGCAAGGCAACGTCAATTTCCTTATGAGTTTCGTCTGAAAAAATGACCCGTTCAACAGACGCAATGACTTTTGAAATATCGCCATCATTGGAACCTAGTGAGCTTAAGGCTGTATATAACAGATGTTGCCTCGAGGATTGAGAGTTTCTTGAAATAACATTTGAGTGATGAATCATCCCACGAGCAATAATTTCACCCTGAGAATAAAATAAGCTTGATCGCACAGCTAGTATATCAAAATTTGGTTTTACAATAATTTCCCCTTCTGCAGGAAAAAGGCACAAAATTTCACCAAGCAATTTCAAGTCGCTATCAAAGAAGGTCACTTGATCGACATGTAACTGTTTACCAAAATTAGTGAAGCGTAATTCTCCAGAGTCGCTGTCGGCAACTCCTATCCACAGAGATATTGTGGAGGATTTTTTGCTTGCTGTTTCAACAGAACTCCTTAAAGAAATTGCTTCAAACAAATCTGAATGAATTTCATCAAGCTCAAATAGACCATGCAATCCAGTTGTTTTTGCAATAATATTAGCTTCATGACCAATTCTAATAAAAATAGTTTCCACATTGCATGACGTTGCTGACCCCATCCATGCAGGTCTGCTTGGGTTAGCACTACCGCTTACAAATGCGCTATTTTCGCCATCATTTGCTAAAAAATAGAGTGCTTTTGCATGTAAGTACCCTCCCTCTGGCCATAACTGACGCGCATCAACATAACGGGCCACTCCAGGAAGTGGAATAGTAGATAGATGAACCGACTCAGGATCTATACCAACAACCAGATCAGCTGATGGCCAGCGACTAGCAAGTTCATTAATGAACGCTAATTCATGATCAAAAAAAGCACCCACAACACAAATTTTAGAAATGTTCGAGGAAATCATTTCTGAAACCTGATCAAGTAAAGATTCTCCCGTAGGTATCTGAGTAAGGACAAAAGTGTCTGAAGATGACTTTGCATCAACTATTAAAGGAGCTACAAAATTTGTCATTGCCAGACCTGCGTCAATCAACACTTTGTCTAAATTACCTTGTGCCATTTCAATGAACTGCTGAATACTTTGCCAGACAGCTTTCAGGATGGCAGCCTCTCCTGCATCCGTGTTTCCAGTAATATCAATCCAATTAGTAATTTCACGATTGTAGCCAAATCCCGAAAGCGTCAGATTATGACTACCAACAAGAATTGATGCTTTTTTGGGCCCAACGAGAATGCATATTTTTGGATGAAAAGCTCCTGGTGCATTGATCGGGAGAAGTGTATATGAATAACCCGCCAGCTTTGGGCGAGTAGCTTCACTTTCCCAAGAAACAGCACACTGTGAACGATCCATTAATATAACGTTGTGACGGCATCCTGCACTAACTAACTTGCGTAAAACCACTTCCTCATAAAATTGCAGGTTTGCATTAAAAGTTGTAATTAACGAAGCCTCATAGCCACCCCGTTTAATGATATCAAGAATCGGCTTAACATCAGGCACTTGCTGTTTCCATCAAGATTTTCCCATTAATTGATAGAATTGTCGGTCGACTTAGCTTCGAATTATCACGCGTCAGGACACCAATATCGCGCAGAATTTGCACCGATTGCCGGAAGCGGGGCCTGGTATTAGCAGGTGGAGGAATCTTATCTATAACCTCCATGCCTCGTTCAGTGGGACGTAAGTGAAAAGTTGAACGACCTGTATATCTCAACTTTCTGAGGGCAACTTTTAGATGAGTATTTAGACACCATGTAACCAAATCTTCTACAAACTTAGGAATACTCATTTTTTTCCATTCTTTCACCCTTGCTTGAAAACTCACTAAATTGATTGGGTAATCTTCTAACGCTTCCAAAGGCATATATAATCCGCCATATGGATTTTTTTGTGGTACATCGCGACAAGCCAGCAATGCCAATACGCTTATCAATAATTCGAAAATAATAGTGGAATCCTTGCCATGATCCCAAGCAGTCAACATGCGTTCTGCGATTTGAATTTCATGATTTTCATTGTCCCAAGCATTAACGGATGGAGCTAAGCTGACTAGACTATCGACCAAATCACCTAAGGATTTAACACCAATTTTATCTGTTACTGCAATAATCACAGGACCATTCGAAAAGTATTCAGCGAAAGATTCAACAGATTGATATATCACTTTACTTGACGAATTTTGGGGCTCCAGTTCACGAAGAGCGACTGCAAAAACAGTCTGGCAGGCAATCGAAAGTAAATTGTTTCGTTGATAAAGTGCCCAACAATCTAGAGTGGATCGCAATGAGCTAGGCACATCCCACTGGACTTGACCGGGCAATGATCCTGAATAGGTACATGCTCTAAAGACCGATTCCGATAAATCAATATTTTCAAGTGAGTTGACCAGATTTAATATTAGGCCAAGAGACTTACTTCTTTGAACACCGACCTGGTTAAATAATTTTTTGCGATCAAAGTAGAGGTCAGTTAACGTGTTACATTCATCAATGCTTTCAGGCAGTCTACAGGCGCAAAAACCACTGAGATTATCAAGGTCACTAAGTGTGACAACCCCACTTTCAACTAATGCCCAAAACTGATCTGCGTCTACGGTAGAATTCAGCTGCTTTGCCAATGGAGCTCCGTATTGTTCGGTGTAGTTGAACCAAGGTTTATCGGAACCATTGATTAATTTGAGATCACTTAACGAGCCCGCATAATATTGGCCAAGACCACCCATTGGATTTTGGAAGTAACGATACTTTGAGTTTTGAGCCGTGTAATCCGAGAGAGTCAAAGGATGCCCGGCTTCAAGACGATCCAGAGCTTGAAGCAATTTAACCCGGCCAACCATAGCTGCTCCATGACGTTCGTTGTCATGATCAGTAATCCGCGAATGCCGCTCAGAAATAAGTGTGAATAAACAGTCGGATCGTCGAAAAAATTCGACAAACTTTTCCGCATCTTTGGGGTAACGCTGGTCAAAAGACCATATAAACCAGGGATAAAGAGAATAGTAGCGAGCTCTATCAGTAACATTAGTGATGCCAGGCAATAATTGCGCATAGATTAAGACGCAGGGAGCCTGAGTACCAAGGTGATCGAGCCCTCCGATCGATACTGGTGGAGTTACCCATCCTGTTTCTATCTTCACGCAGCCTCCAATTTAAATTAAACAGATATAAATATAGCTTAAGCCTAATAGCATTAAACGTCAGAAAAAGTTTTATTTTGAAGAAAAATGAACTCAATTATGGAACTATCCGCATTTTGAAGGAATAAATATAACAAAAGTATTTTCAACGGCAGCAGCATCAGTGAAAAAGAATTTCGTTACTGTCTGCTTGATTTCAGGAACCGGACCACCAGTGATTTAATTCTTGGATGCAACGACGGTCTTTTCCTGGCACTTAGTTGCCAGTCAATGTAAGAATTAATTTTGACTAAATTCTAATATTGCCAGATCAAATATGAACTTTTACACTTTATCCTATACCCATTTTTGACGTAGCTTGAGTTTATTCATTGTCTATTAAGGAA
>CAMDOP010000268.1 GCA_945903675.1 Crenothrix polyspora | reverse complement strand
ATCCAACGATTATTTTTATCCATGCTACGTTCAAAAGGCGTTTCAAATCCTTCTAAAGTAAGTTGAGTTTGGCTATGTATTCGTATTATAAGTGCACGGGTTTTGTGAGGTGAAGCTCAGTTTCCATGCGCTTATTATATCATTTATTGGCAATATAGTTAACACTATCAATAAGTTATTGTTTCTGAGCGAACTCTATTTATCGTAAGCCTATTATTTGCGATTGTGCTGCTCTGGCGATCTTATGTGATGTTGAAAAAATTATTAGGTGGAACAACACAAGAGGTTCATCAAGTAATTAGTAACATCAGTGCTGGTAACTTATCTAGCAATATCGCAGTTAATCCCTATATCAAAAACAGTGTCATGTTTGGTTTGGTAGAACTGCAGGCTGTCTTACTCGCTAATCATGTCGAGCGTACTCAAAGTGCACGCATATTACAAAATAATTTAGCGCGCTTGCAAGCTATGTTCGAGACCCATGCCATCGCAATAGTTATAATAGATAAGTCAAATAAAATTGAGGCCTTCAATTTTGCTAGCGAAGAATTGTTTGGCTACACTAGAGCCGAAGTACTGGGGTGCAATGTTAATATATTGATGCCAGAACCCTATCACAGCGAACACGATGGTTATATTGACCATTATGTTAAAACAGGGCAAAAAAAGATCATTGGCATAGGTCGGGAGGTCGTTGGTAAACGCAAAAATGGTACTACGTTTGCCATGCAACTTTTAGTAGGCGATCAAGGGTATGGAGAAGAAGCGTGCTATATCGGTTTTATTCAAGATATTACCGAACGCAAATGCCTAGAGGCTAACAGTAAGCTTTACGAATTAATGGTGAAGAACTCGGATGATGCGATTATCACTAAAAATTTGGATGGCACTATTACGAGTTGGAATCCAAGTGCGCAAGCTTTGTTTGGCTATCGTGCCGAGGAAATTATCGGTCAATCTGTTTATAAACTGTTACCTACCGATTGCTATGATGAGGAAGCGGCGGTTAGAACTGTCGTTAGTCAGAAAAAATCGGTGAGGCAATTAGAAACGGTTAGGCTACACAAGAACGGCAGCCTGCTTAATGTGTCCATAACCTTGTCGCCAATTGTTGATGAGACCGATACAGTCATTGGTATTTCCAAAGTCGTACGTGACATTCATGAGTTAAAGCAGTCGCTGGCCGAGATTCAAACGCTGGTATTCTATGATCAGCTTACTAGATTGCCGAATCGGCATCTATTGCTTGAGCGACTCAAAACGGCGCTACCACTATCTGAACAAAATCAACAGTATGGTGCAGTGTTATATCTTGATATAGATAAATTCAAAGCTTTCAACGATAGTCAAGGACATGCAGCGGGTGATAAATTGCTAGTTGAGATTACCGCTCGCTTGCAATCCTGTGTGCGTGAGACTGAAACGGTCGCTCGCTTAGGTGCCGATGAATTTGTTGTATTGCTTGAGAGTCTTGGTACAGAAGCCCTTGAGGCATCTAATATTGTCGCTCATGTGGCTGAACAGATACGGATTACGCTATCGGCACCCTATACCATTAATGATTTTTTATATCACGGTTCCTCCAGCATTGGTGTATACCTCTTTTTAGGCAGAATGGATAGTGTTGACGAGGTCATTAAGCGTGCCGATATCGCCATGTATCAAGCAAAGAGTTCAGGTCGTAATTGCGTACGTTTTTATGATGCCGTGTTACAAAAACAAACGGACGCTTACGAAGCACTTAGATTAGATATCTATCAAGCCGTTGACGAACAACAATTCCAGCTTTATTACCAGATACAGACTGACAAATATTCACATCCCATTGGCGCAGAGGCCTTGATACGTTGGCAACATCCGAAACGAGGCATGATCAATCCGACAGAGTTTATCCCCGTAGCCGAAAGTAACGACATCATTATAAAGATTGGCTATTGGGTGCTAGACAATGCGTGCTTACAAATTGCGGCATGGAGCCATGATGTGCTGACTCGTGACCTAGTACTTGCTGTCAATGTGAGTGGTAAGGAGTTCAATCAACCTGAATTTATTGAGATAGTAACATCACTAATCAAAAAACATGGTATCAACCCATCACGTTTAAAACTCGAATTAACCGAAAGCGTAGCGCTAAATAATTTTGAACAGGCTATTTTGAAATTAACAGCGTTGAACATAGTGGTTGGTATTAAATTATCCTTGGATGACTTCGGTACGGGCTATTCCTCTTTATCTTATCTGAAAAAACTACCCATACACCAAATTAAGATTGATCAAAGTTTTATACGGGATATGGATACCGACCTCAATTCTTTGGACACAAAAATGCTAAAAACCATTATTGATATGGCACATAATTTTGATTTGGATGTGATTGCAGAAGGTGTAGAGACCGAAATTCAATTGGCCTTACTCAAACAACTGGGTTGTATGAGTTACCAAGGTTATTTATTTAGCAAACCTGTGCCTATAGAGGCCTTTGAAGCATTGTTAAAGAATAGATGACGTCGGTGTAGATGATTGTAAAGCCGAAGTAAAGGTGGGTTTTTGGATTAGGGAAGCTAGAGCTTCCAAGGTAGGGTTCCCAAGCGGAGCTTGGGAACCAGTGAGCATAACTAGATTTTTCTGCTGGTACCCAAGCTTAGCTTGGGTACCTAAAAATGCGCACGCGGCTGCGGGTTTCGCCTAGTTCGACGCTAGCGGTGGGCTCAGGGATAATGTGTTAGATGGCTGTACAGCCGAAGTAAAGTTTGGCTTCTGGGCTCGGGAAGCTAGAGCTTCCAAGGCAGGGTTCCCAAGCGAAGCTTGGGAACCAGTAGCTAGGGAGCCAGTGAGATTCTCTGTTGCAGATCGTTTAGCTGGAATGTCCTGCTGGTACCCAAGCTCCGCTTGGGTACTTAAAGTCGGAAGCTCTAGCTTCCCATCACATCAAACCAAACCAAACCTGTCATAAAGCACCAATTACCACCTGTTGCACCGCGCTCCATTTCCCATGTGCGACACTTTTATCTCACCAGCGTAAGCAGTAGCTTCGTTAGCGCAGGTATTGAGTCTACAACGGTTTTCTTGGATGACTAAGCCAATGATCTAAGGTAAAGAAAGCGTGCTCCCAATCCACCGGTTTATTAATGATCTCGCTCATGCCGCAATCTAAACAGCGCTGCCTATCGTGTTCGTCCACATTGCCGGTCATGGCGATGATGGGTATGCTGTCAAAACGCGGATTCGCACGTATACATTGAGTGGTTTCAAAGCCATCCATGATCGGCATCTGGCAATCCATAAGCACTGCCGCATAGTCGTTATCAGACAGCATAGCTAAGGCCTCTATACCATTATTAGCCAGATCAACCAACATGCCTTCATAGCTCATAATGTCAGGTATAAATTCTTGTATCATTAAATTATCTTCTACCACTAAAATACGAGCATTTTGTAAGCTAGGGTATTTAACTTTATGTTTTAAATTGTTTTTTGCTAAAGTTGGTGCGGAGCAAGGCGCAACCGGTAAAGTAATGGTAAAACTAAAACAACTGCCGACGTCTTTCTTGCTGTCAATACTAATAGCACCGCCCATAACCTGCACCAACTCTTTACTGATAGTCAAGCCTAAGCCAGTGCCACCATAGTGACGGGAGGTTGAATTGTCGGCTTGATTGAAGGCTTCAAATAGCTTGTTTTTCTGGTTTAAGTCTAAACCGATGCCGGTATCGGTCACCGAAAAGTACATTTGTGCTTGGTGAGCTTCAAGGCTGAGTAACTGAATGTTTAGCGTTACGGTACCTGTGTGAGTAAATTTAATCGCATTGCTGAGTAGATTCAGTAACACCTGTCCCAAGCGTAGGGAATCACCAATAAAGTGCGTAGGTACTGATGAAGGCAGCTCAAAGATGAGGCTAAGGTCTTTATCGGCCATTAACGGTGTAGTGACCGTTTTCAAAAAGGTCAGAACTGAATCCAGTTCAAACTGCTGTTGCTCTAACTCAACCTTGCCGGCTTCAAGTTTAGAAAAATTAAGGATATCATCCAATATGCCTAACAACCATTTAGCGGAACTATCAATTTTTGATAAGTAGTTCTGTTGTTGTGCGCTTAAGTCCGTTTGCAAGGTCAGAAAAGCGATGCTCATGATAGCATTAATAGGCGTACGTATTTCATGGCTCATATTGGACAAAAACTGGCTTTTTGTGATGACCGCCTGCTCAGCCTTAGCGACGTTATTTTGCAGTGCCTGGTTAAGCTGAGTCTTGATGGCTAGTTTATTAGCTTGTTCTTGATTGATGCTCACATTTTTTATATAGCCTAGGCGTTGGTCATTATCAGCAAAGGTCGCTACATAATGGGTGGTGTTACCCAAGCTGTCACTCACTTTACTGATGCTGAGCAGTTCTAACTGAATGTCACCATTTTTTCTCTTATTGCTTAAGGCACCTGACCAATGGCCCTCGGTTTGAATGGTTTGCCACATGTGCTTATAGAACGCTAAGCTCTGACGTCCTGATTGCATCATCCGAGGATTGTTGCCTAGCAGCTCAAACAGACTATAGCCGGTCATGTCTAAATAGGCTTTATTGGCTAACGTATAGTTACCCTGAGCATCAGTAATAAACATAGCTTGCCCAGATTCAAAAGCAACGGCTGCATTGACCCTGGATTGTTGCATGAGTTTACGGGCCGTATTATCGGTGCCAATCAGCAAATAACCGATAATGCTCTGTGCGTCATCGCGTAAAGCCGTGACTGAAACCTGTGCAGGTATATATTGCCCATTTTTACCAATATAGGTAAGTTCATAAATATCTTCTATGCCCAGTGCAGCTTTATAAACAAGGGCTTCAAAGCCTGAATGGAGGGTAATGCCAAATTTTTGGCTTAAGGTATTCGCTCGTAAAAACAATTCCCTTTTATCAGATAGGTCGGCTGGGGTCATGATATTGACCACCTCGCTAGCAG
>CAMDOP010000267.1 GCA_945903675.1 Crenothrix polyspora | reverse complement strand
ATAAGTTTTAACAGCCGAGGCGACAACTACATTGACAATTTCCGGTTTTGTCGGGGGTCGGTAGAGAGGGCTTCCTGCCCTCCTACCGCCTCGCGGCATCCATGCCGCGTCCCTTCGGGCTAATCCCAACAAAACCTGCGGTGCTCAGTGCGACAAACGAGGGTAAAACAACGTTACTGCGTAACATCAGTTTATAAGAAGAACTGAATAGTAAGCTTAATATGAAAGGCGGCTCATTAGGCCGCCTTTTTTGTTTAGGCCAAGATAACACTGAATTTACAACTGAGGGTTTTATGGTTATTCAACGTATAAGATCTAATATTAAAGTATCGGCTATTACTTTAGGCAGTTTAATCCTTATTTATCTTGGTTTTAGTGTTGTTGTCCTACCTAGGTTATTAGCCTCAGAAATTCCTAAACTTATCGCACAGGAGACTGGCAGAAAAGCACTCATTGAGAAAATTCAGATTCAGCCTTTCCCTCTAGCTATTAATGTTCATGGCTTTGAAATGCTGGAAGCTGACGGCTCGGAATTTGCCAAATTTAATGATTTTTATCTAAGACTGGCATTCATACAATCGCTACAGCAATCAGCGTTGGTTATAGATCAACTCACCTTGATAAAACCCTTAGTTCATATCATCAGACAAAAACAGGGCGACTTCAATTTTCAAGGTTTAGTTAAGGTTAAAACAGCTGATAATCAAGCTAAGACATCGCTGTTTCCTTTAAGTATTTTGCAACTTAAGGTCGTGGATGGACAGTTGATTGGGGAAGATTTTAGTTCTGATCAATTAGTACAAGTAACTTTAGCACCAATTAATTTATGTATACAAAACCTTTCTACACAGAGTGATCAACAAGCTCAAGTCAATTTATCGTTAATTTTAAGTTCTGGTGGAACCTTGAACTGGCAAGGGCTAGTAGGTTTAAATCCTCAATTGTCTGAGGGGCATGTGCAATTAGATGATGTGAACTTAGCAACCTTGCTGGCCTTGGCAAATCAAAGTCCTCCACAGCTTCATATTACAGGTACTGAGTTATTTTCTGCCGATTATAAGGTGGCTGATACCGATCTAGGCTTACAGTTTGTAGTCACGAAAGCTGAACTAGCGCTACATGATGTTCAAGTGCTAGATAAATCCACAGCCAAGCCACTCATCAAAATGCCGATTTTTGCTATACGCGTTATAACGCTTGATCTTGAAAAACAAAACCTAATGGTTGAGTCTGTGTACGCTGAAAATGCAGAAGTACAAGCTAGCTTAACGCCTGAAGGTGTTAGTAATTATCAGGCCTTATTCCCGACTAATGCTAATAATCAAGTTACTACTGTTAACACCTCAAAAAAAGCACCTTGGCTGATTAACGTTAATAGTATTACCGTCAATAATGCTGCTTTGACTTTTGAAGATCAGACCTTAAAAAAACCACTGACGATTGCTATTAAGCCAATAGCTTTTAAGCTCAGCCATTTAAGTAATCAAGCAGATGCCTCGATGCCTGTAGAGCTAAGCTTGGGCATTAATCAAACCGGCTTGATAACGCTGAACGGCAACGCAACACTTAAGCCAGTTTCAGCTCATGTGGCCTTAGCTGTTAAAAATATAAACTTAGAAAACTTCCAGTCTTATGTAGATAAGTTTATCCATTTAGATGTGATCGATGGCGGATTGCATATTAACGGTCAGTTATCGCTGACTAGTTTTGACCAAGCTCAACCCGACATTAAATTTAAAGGTGATGCTGGCATAGATCATTTCTTAACGCGTGATCAAACCTTGCGAAAAGATTTTATAAAATGGTCTGGGTTGACTTTAACGGAGCTGGATATTGATATATTGGCCCAGCGTTATACAGCAACAGCGTTGCTGATTGATAAACCTTATGCCAGAGTGACCATCAAAAAAGACAAAACGACTAACTTTAGTGATCTTATTGTTCGTGATAAAAGCAAGCTGTCAACTCAAGCTAAGGCTGCAAACACTAAGCAATCCTTAGCTAATAGTGTTTTTTTTAAGCTGGATAAAATACAAGTGATTGACGGCTCTTCAGATTTTTCTGACCTTTCACTGATACTGCCGTTTGCAGCAGAAATTAAAAGCTTAGACGGTGGGGCTAGTGGATTTTCTTCAGATAAAAAATCGATTATTAAACTGGCCTTAGAGGGTAATGCTTATGACTTAGCGCTGGTTAATGTTAAGGGTGATATCAGCCCTTACTTAGGTGACTTTAATGTCGCTATTAATTTTAAAGAGCTACCGATGCCCTTGGTATCTCCTTATATGGTGCAATTTGCGGGTTATAAAGTTGAAAAAGGCCAAATGACTCTTGGGCTAAACTATAATGTGAGTCATCATGATTTGACAGCCACTAATGCTATTTTAATTAATCAATTTGAACTGGGTGATAAAGTTGAAAATCCCAGTGCAGTAGCCTTACCACTTAAGCTGGCAGTGGCCTTGCTAAAAGACGCTGACGGTAAAATAAAGATAGATTTGCCTATTTCGGGTAGTTTAGATGACCCTAAATTCAGTGTTAGCGCTCTAGTCAGAGAAGCTTTGATAAACATGCTGAGTACAATAGTGACGGCACCGTTTCATGGGCTAGCTTCTCTGATCGGTAGCGAAGAAGACTTAAGTACCATTGGTTTTCCTGCCGGCCATTCGTATTTGACTAAAGCGCAGCAGGACAAATTAGATAGTTTGGCGCTAGCACTCAAGGCAAGAACAAGCTTAACGTTGGACATTAAAGGTGCGGCGTTTATCGATCAAGATTGGTTAGTCATTAGAGAGGATGCTTTATATGAGCAGCTTAAGCGACGTAGAGCCATAGAAATCAATCAAAATACTGATAAAAAAATACGCCATGAATATGTTGAACTGTCGGGTTATGATTACCAGCGCTTATTGGCAGATATGTTTATAGAGAAATTCCCGTTGTTGGCAGACAGATCATTGTTAGGGTCACCTCAACTGATTAATGCCAAAGCTGGCGATTTTTATGAAACAGCTAAACAAAAGCTGTTTACTATTATTAAGCCAGAAGAAGATCGGCTTAAACGCTTGGCTATAGCTAGAGCTCAAGTGATCGCTAATTACATGGTTCAGCAGGGCATAGATCGAGAGCGATTGTTTATTCTCGATACTGTGATTAATTCTGATCCAGATAACAAAGAACTCGCTGTTGTTTTGTCGTTGAATAGTAACTGATGTTACGCAGCCATGCAGTGGTTAAAAAAAATAATGAGGTCGCTATCGCGACGATGTGTTAATCGGGTATTCGCACCCGAAGGCGAGATACATTCTTTTGCTCCGCCAAAAGAAAGTATCCAAAGAAAAGGCGGCTCGATTGCCGCTTTTTCCTGCCCTCCTACCGACGCGAGGCATCCATGCCGCGCTCCTTCGGGCTAATCCCAACAAAACCTGCGGTGCTCGGCGCGGCAAACGAGAGCAAAACGACGTTACTGCGTACTGTCAGATAATAATTAATAACACGACTATGATTTATAGTCATACATTAATGGACGCTTGATGAAAGAAGAAAAATATAAGGGCTTTATTCGCGTTAAGCCTAGAGAAAGAATTAGCCTTAAAGATTGTCCCACCGGCTGGGCTCAGACTGAAGCGCTAAAAACCCTCGGTAAGGAAGCATTAAAAGACCGTGCTAAGATACTGCTGGAGCAAGATCTAGCAGAATTGGCTCAAGTACAGCAGTTATTGTATGTAGATGGTCGTTATTCGGTCTTAATTATTTTTCAGGCCATGGATGCAGCAGGCAAAGACGGCACTATTAAACATGTGATGTCTGGGATTAATCCTCAGGGTTGTCAGGTATTTAGTTTCAAACAGCCTTCGCATGAAGAATTGAATCATAATTTTCTATGGCGCTATATGAAAAACGTCCCAGAGAGAGGTCGTATAGGCATTTTTAATCGTTCTTATTATGAGGATGTGCTGATTGTAAAAGTCCATCCTGAGCTATTGAAATTTGTACCTGAGGAAAAAAAAGACTCAGTATTCTGGACAGCTAGGTATGAGGATATTAATGCCTTCGAGCAGCATTTGGCGCGTAACGGTACGGTGATACTCAAGTTTTTTTTACATGTGTCGAAAAAAGTGCAAAAGGAACGTTTTATAAAGCGCATAGATCGACCCGAAAAGAACTGGAAGTTTTCAGCAACTGATCTTTCCGAGCGAGAGCGCTGGGATGATTACATGAAAGTTTATGAGGAGGCTATTAATATAACCAGTACAGAATGGGCGCCTTGGCATATTATTCCTGCTGATGACAAATGGGCCATGCGCGCGGCTGTCGCAGATATCATTGCTACCCGATTACATAATCTTGATTTAAGCTTGCCAAAATTAACGGACGCTCAAATGATGCTGTTAGAAAAGGCACGTAAACAGCTTGAAAACGAATGATTTATGGGTATAGTTTGATGCTAGCTGTGGGACATGACATACTTGCTCATTGTCGGTGCAAAGAACGACTTGAATAACTATAAGTAAATAATAGGCTGTTATAGTCGCGCAGGAACTATGAGTCAAAGTTTATAAAAGTGAAGAGACGGATTGTATGAATGATTTATTGTTTACAAGGGCTAGAGAGATAAGCCAGGCCTTAATCATTAATGGTCTTGACTTAAGCTTTTAAACTGGGATTAGTATATGAGTTTTTTATATAAAACAAGTCGATGGTTAGTTAACGAAAATATTCGAAGAATAATTTTTATTGTTATTTTTATCATAGTAGCCCTTGTAGGCGGTCGTCTTACCCATCTTTATGATGTGTCTAAAAAGCCGAAAGTGGTTGTGGATCAGTCTATCGTTGAAGGCGATAACGCTTTAAATATAGGTCGTTATGCCGAAGCGGAGCGAATTTTTTCTGCAGAATTTAAGGGCAATAGCAAAAACAAGGAAGCTGAGTGGGGAATGAAAATAGCTCAACT
>CAMDOP010000266.1 GCA_945903675.1 Crenothrix polyspora | reverse complement strand
TAATGAAGCCACCCCGGAAATTGTACCGAAGCTTTTTTTGGGAGACGGGGACTACTAACCCTCGTGTCGACGGTTCGATTCCGAACCTAGCACCATGAATTCTAAAAGCTCCTTTTATAGGAGCCTTTTTTATGCCTGACGGTTTTGTGTCACGGTGCTATACCTGCTTCCCCTCTTCAACTAATCCACCATTTTTTTTAATGATTCTTACATTTTACTCATAAGTGAAATTGAATTTTAATTAAAATACTAGTATTATAATGGTAAATAATTCTTCTAATAACCTAGTCTTTTTAGCTTTAAGTCGCGAAGCTGTTTCGGCACATAGTAAATGGAACTTATCTGCACACATGAAAAAAACCTCTATACCTAACGACTTAAAACCTAAAGTTCAATTATCCTGCATTTTTTTTGGTGCCGTGTTACTCATGACTGCCTATGAGTTTTTGAAAGAATTATATTTTAAAGGCCGGTTATCTTTATGGGAATCGCATGCCATAACAGTCTTCGTCACGGCCATATTTGCCACAATAGCTGCATTTTTAACGATTAAATTAGCCGACGAACTAGTAAAACTATCACGGCAAGCACATTTAAAGGTAGCAAGCATCAACGATGCTCTATTTGATGCTGTTATTTTGATAAATGATCAAGGTTTTATCCAAACCATTAACCCAGCAACTATAAAGATGTTTGGCTATAGCGACAAGGAACTCATTGGCCATAACATCAAGATGTTAATGCCTGAACCTTTTGCTAGCGAACACGACCGTTACCTTCAACATTTTTTGACGACCCGAATTGCAAAAATCATTGGCAAAACTCGGAGAGAGGTACTAGGTAAAAGGGCTAACGGTGACCTTTTTTCTATGGATTTAGTCGTCAGTGAAATAATAAGTAATGGGCGATCTGAGTTTATTGGCATTATCAGGGATATGACCGACTATAAACGCGTTGAGCTTGAAATGGTAGAGCTAAGGCGCGTCGAGCAGCAAAGACTAGACAACCTTCAACATGAACTTGATATGGCCGCTCAAGTACAAAAAAACATGCTCCCCATGAACTTTCCACTTTACCCGCAATGTACAGAGTTTGATGTTTTTGCATCTATGGTTCCTGCTAAGCAAATTGGTGGTGATTTTTATGATGTATTTCTTATCAATGATAATAAATTATTTATCGCTATTGGTGATGTATCGGGTAAAGGTATTTCAGCTGCGCTACATATGGCGCAATGTGTGGCTCACTTGCGTATGCTTTCGCTACACGATTCAAGGCCGCATAAAGTATTGCGTAAATTAAATAACCTTCTTTGCGAGAATAATGATTCTGGTATGTTCATAACGCTATGCTGCGGCGTCCTTGATGTCTTAACAGGTGAGTTTATCTATTCCAATGCTGGTCATAATCCACCACTGAGCAATGTGACTAATGACTACTTTGAATTTATGCCGGTACCTAAATCTATCGTCCTTGGCTATATGAAAGACGTGAAATATACCTCTTTAACGGTACAACTAAATCCTGGCCATACTGTTTTTCTATATACAGATGGCGTTACCGAAGCCGAAAACAAACAACAGAATATGTTCTCAGATGATCGCTTGTTAAATCTTTTGGTCACTTCTGGGGAAACTGATGCACAGAAAATCATTCAACTCGTCAATACTGAAATAAACCAATTTACTGAAGGGAGTGAACAGTCAGATGACATCACTATGTTGACGCTGCATTATTTTGGCAGTAAACATACTGAGATTAAATAATTGTGTCATACGCTTGTCATTTTCAAGAGTTAGGATCAATATATTATTTTTTTTGACAGTGTAAAGACGAATGCTACATATCGACTGTTTTGAAAGGCAACTTCATAATAACATTATCGAGCTCAGACCTATGAGTGAATGGTTAGGTAAAGCATGTGAAAAATTGGCCATAACTGACCAGATAGCTAAAGACCTGGATGTCTGTGCTAACGAGGCAGTCACCAATATTATGTCTTACGCCTATAACGATCATGAAAGCCATCAAATCAATATGCGTCTTGAGCTTAAAGATCAAAAATTAATTCTTACTATTCAAGATGACGGTATGGCTTTCGACCCTTTTAATTCTAAAACAATTTTACATAAGTCTTATGATAAAGTTGGTGATGTCACAATCGGCGGATTTGGTATTAAAGTAATTCGTAGTTTAGCCAATGAATGCACCTACAATCGATCCAATAGTAAAAACACTATTAGCCTGAGTTTTTATGTACGAGATTCATCATCTGTAGTCTCGATTCCAGGTGAGAATTCATCATTTTTAACTAGCTGTAATTATTAAATAAGGAGTACGCGTGGAAATAAATTACGAACAATTAGATGGAGATATCTACAAAATTAATTTAAAAGGACGTATGGATATCTTAGGGAATGAAGATATTGATATTAAATTCTCTGGCATGACAGCCGCACCGCGCAAGTTTTTTATCATCGACCTATCGGAGGTGAATTTTATTGCTTCTATCGGTATACGTACCCTTCTTCTTAATGCCAAAGCAGTCCACAATCGTGAAGGTAAAATAGTTATACTCAACCCTGATAGCCAAGTTAAAAAAATCCTGTTAACAGCTGGAATAGATATGGTAATGCCCATTATTGACACTTTAGATTTAGCAATCGCTTCAATGCACTAAGTTAAGTAGGAATATCCTTATTTCACTTATAATCCTACCCATATCGACAACTCGATTATCGCTCTGGGTAGCATGAATTTTAAAGGCTCTTATTTTGGGGCTTTTTTTATGCCCGACAGCATTTTTACATCATATAAAAAAGAGCCTTGATTTTTAAACTGTACTCGCAACCTTATCCACAACTAAGGTGTAGCGATTAAAAGAACGGCCGTTATTTTTTTGTTCTTTGCCGTGAAAAGTCACGGTGACAAAATCTCCTATCGCAGCGTTATGTTGTTTTAAACTGTGCAGCAAATAACGATTAAGTTCAACAACGACAACCGCGCCGTCATCCTCCTGTAAAAATAGCGTTTTCTGCTTGTCATAGAACAAATCGTTTGTAGCGCCTATGCCTTGAATGATGCCAGAGACGATATTGCCTGCCGATGGCTCCCAATAAGTTACGTTGTTGATAGCTTCGTTTCTAATCATTTGTTTATCCTGTTTGTTAATAAGTACACTGGGTACAATTGTACGCAGTTCATCGTCATCTTGCTTAATAGTAATAAAAGTATAAAAACTCATTGGAGCTATGTGCATTAGTTGGGTAATACCTACAGTATTTCACATAGAAGCTACTTTATTCGATCATTACGGTTTATGATGCCCATCTAAAATTATAATAATAATAAAAACAAAATAGGAGTGGAGTTTATGTTACTTTCAACATCAGTATCAATTGTAATTGCCTTATTAATGGGTATCGCTGGAGTAGGGTTTGTACTTTGGCAGTTAAAACAAGTTTTCGCTTACGATCAGGGCAATGAGCTCATGCGCGAAATTGGCACCGCTATTCAAGAAGGCGCATCGGCTTTTCTGGCTAGGGAATACCGTGTTATTGCAGTTTTTGTCGCGATAGTCGCCACTGTTATTGCCGTGTTTTTGCAGTGGCAAACAGCCTTTTGTTTTATTTCAGGGGCTATTGCTTCAGCTGGAGCTGGCTATTTGGGCATGTATGTAGCGGTTCGCGCCAATACACGCACAGCTTCTGCCGCAAGCCGTGGCCTCCATGAAGGCTTACGCGTAGCCTTCGGTAGTGGCGCAATTATGGGCATGTCTGTAGTCAGTTTCAGTCTTATTGGTATGACCGTACTATTCCTTGTCTTTAATGGTGATCCTAAGCAACTAACCTATATCACTGGCTTTGGTTTTGGTGCCAGTAGTATTGCCCTCTTTGCCCGAGTGGGCGGCGGTATCTTTACCAAAGCAGCGGATGTTGGTGCAGATCTAGTCGGCAAGATTGAAAAAGGTATACCAGAAGACGATCCTCGTAACCCTGCCGTCATCGCTGACAACGTGGGTGACAATGTAGGTGATGTTGCCGGCATGGGTGCAGATTTATTTGAAAGTTACAGTGGCTCTATCATTGCCGCCGCTACACTAGGTGCAGCCTTGGGTAATGGCTCAACGGTTGCCTATATTGGTTTACCGTTTCTGGTTGCGGCTGTTGGCGTAATCTCCAGTCTGTTTGGCATTTATATGGTGATTGGCAAGGAGCGCGATGAAAGCGAAGTTGCCAGTATCGCGGCCAATGCCTCGTATTACTCAAAATCTGTTTATTATTTAAGCCAATACGTAGCAAGAATCAACGAAAACGCGTCGCTAGAAGATCTACTGACGGCATTGCGTCGCTCGGTTTGGGGCGCGTCTGTGGTGGTTTTGGGTCTAACTTTGCTAGCGGTGTTAATGTCTGGCTTACATTTTAATTATTGGCTAGTCATTGTCACTGGCTTAGTGGCCGGAAATGCCATTGCCTATGTCACAGAGTACTTCACGTCCTATACCGAAAAACCTACCCTAGCGATTGCTGAAGCCACTCAAACCGGCGCTGCAACGACTATTATCCAGGGTTTAGCTGTAGGCATGATGAGTACAGCATTACCGGTACTCATCACAGCCTTTGCAATTCTTATCAGCATCTGGCTAGGACATAAAGCAGAGGGCACAATGGCTGCTGGCTTGTATGCAGTGGCATTAGCTGGTGTGGGCATGTTAAGCACCTTAGGTGTCACCTTGGCGACCGATGCTTATGGTCCCGTTGCCGATAATGCTGGCGGCATTGCTGAAATGAGTCACCTTCCTGAAGAAGTCAGACATCGTACCGATGCCCTAGATAGCTTAGGCAATACCACTGCCGCAACCGGAAAAGGTTTTGCTATTGGCTCTGCCGTGCTAACCGCCTTAGCCTTGATTGCCGCTTATGTTTCCGCAGCCAAAATAGAATCTTTAGACATACTCGCCCCCACCATGCT
>CAMDOP010000265.1 GCA_945903675.1 Crenothrix polyspora | reverse complement strand
ACCCCGTGAATCTCTGCCATTAATTCAGTGTGCGTTTTACCGTAAATCGCCGGATCAAAACCCGCTTCATTAATATCTTGAAACCCAAGCTTCTCCTGTTTATTTCTGCTGTATAACCAAGTCACTTCTTTACTGCAAAGTGGACATAGGCCGTCATAAAGCAAGGTAAATTCTATTTTATCAAAGGGTGGGGGCATTGTGATTCCTATTGGAAATAGTTAATAATTCTTATAAAAAGCCTCAGCCTCAAATTTAACAAACTCCTGCGTTTTTACCTGCGATCGGCTAATCACTTGCCAAGGTTCCTGCCTTGAAATTTCAGTTTGTAAATCTTTTGCAGTCTTTGCACTACAGCCTAAAATATCTTGAACTGAGCTTGCTGAAACTCCATCACATTGGAAAATATAAGCAAACTCCAGCAATTCCTGAAAGTTAAAAAACTTCTGCTGATAATCATTCGGTGATTGAGAGGCAAAGAAAACAACAATTCCTTTTGATCGACCTTCACGGATAATCCGTTGCAAAAACATATTCTTTTGGCTTAAATAATTGTGCGCTTCATCGATAACCAATATTGTACGAATGGTTCGTTTTCCATCTTCAACCGGACTATCCGGCAACAAAGACATTTCCTTGTAAAGTCGTTCTATCACCAAATAAGCAACCAGCTCTTTCAGAACCGGCATGGCATGAACGTCAATTAACATCGTTCGATTGGAAATCTTATCTATAGGCGCAACCTCATCACCATGTTTCCAAAACAATTCAAAAACCGATAAATCACGCAATACTTCAATCAGGCTGTCGTCTTTTTTGTCTTCTTCCTCATACATCAAATTAGCAATTTCCAGAATATCCTGAAAGTCGGGATAAGGTGCATCAGTACCTGCGCGCTTTGCATAACCGGCTCTAATCGCTTCAGTTAATGCACCTTTCTGAACTACGCCCAATTTGGAATTAATAGATGCAAAACTTTCCGCCTTTTCCCTGGCTGAAATATTAATAGTCTGCTCATCATAAGCTGGTAATACAAATGGATTGATCGGCAAGCGTTGATTACCTTGCAATAACCTGTAAGGTTGGACTTTAGCAATATCAAGAAATTTCTGGTTATCAACGACATCGCCTTTGTAATCAAAATAAATGAAATGGGTTTGATAATTAGACTGAATGCGAATGTCTGCCAGAATTTTCAGTAAAAATTGAGTTTTTCCAACGCCTGGCTTACCCATAATGGCCATGTGTGAATTGGCGTGTTTATCCGTATTATTCAACTCCATAATCAAATCGGTTTTTTGCAATAATGTTCTACCGATAAAAATATCCAACCCACGACCACGTAATTCCTTGCGACCTTGGAACTCTACCAAATCAACTAAAGCTTTTATCAAGCCCTCAGCGCTACGCCCACTTTCAATGTAAAGTTGCTCCATTATCAAACTACCTTGATCGATATGGTTTTTGATCAAGGAGCGGTTGGAGAAGAAGGCATCCTCAGCAATATCGCCTTTCCCATGAACATGAGCAAGTAAAGTACGAATAAAAAGTTCATCAGAACCAAAAAAGGTAGGTCGCTTTAACTCACCGCCACTAAAGTCAGTACTTTCAGCCACATTCTTACCGTCTTTCACCAGTGATACGGTGAAAGCGATACGCGCAAGCACGGCTTTTTCTAAACGCATTTCAAAGCGTAAAGAACTTAAAATTTCATCCGCTGCACTTGAAGTATATAAACGATCTGCCATGACTTATTGCTCCCAAAAATAGCCTTGTTTAATAGTCGTTAGTTCCTGCCGTGGATCAAATTCCAGGCTGGCAGCACCGCTCAAATAGGGTTGTAACAAACGATAATAATCCTTGTCGATTTCGGTGTTGGTAGAAAGAATAATCACTTGCTGACCAGCATTAGGAAAATAATGTTTGATGATATTATCCCGATGAGTGCTATCGAGTCTGGATAACGGTGTATCGATTAAAATAGGTAATTGCAATTGACTGGTTTGCGCCAAGCCCCATAACAGGGACAATGCGAACACCTCTTTTTCACCCGCAGAAAGACTGGATTTTTTAATTTCATGGCCGTTACGGTCGATCATCTTGATGGCATAACTTTTGTCATCTATTAAAATATCTTTGATGAGTCCGCTTTTACTCGACAACATACGATACATTTCAAAGGTTTTTTCCTGTAATAGATGCACCTTGTTTTTACGTAATCGCACTGTGTATTGATTTAGTAAATTGGCAATCGCGTCACATTCTTCAATAAAGTCGGCTTTTTCTTTGGAAACATGGTGTTTCTCATAAAGCTTTTCTACATCCAGCTCAATATCTTGAATGCGCTTTTCCAACGCCAGAATTTCATCTTCCAGCAATCTTAATTGCTCGGATTTACGACCAATTTGTGTAGAGCAGCTTTCCATTTCTGCCTGTAACTGATCAAACAATTCTTTCTCAGAGTCTGAAGAAATACCCGGTTGTAAAGCGGCCTCTAATTGCTTAACCTGAATAACCAACTCCTGTTTTTCTTCCAATAGCGGTTGAATCAAAAATACATCGCTGCTTTCTAGCGTTTCCATTTTTTGCAGAACACGCGCCGCATCACGATCGGAAAGATTAAGTATTTTGATAGCATCCTTTACCGAATCGCCTTGTTGCAATAAGCGAAAAATACGCTGTTCTAATTCTGCCAGCTTTTCAGTTGATAACTTTTCTTGATAAATCGGCTCTGGGTCTTCGACGACTTTAACAATTCTTCGAGCCAGACTGGCGGCATTATCGCGTATAGCTTCATATTGTACCGTTTCACGTTCAGCATCAATTTGTTGGCGTATATCACCAAATAACCGTCCAACAATGGCAAAGGGTAAAGCCCCTTCGCACAAGGTTTTAAGTTCATTCTCCACTTGTCCCAAACGATTGGATGCTTGAATACGCGCTTTTTCTGCTTCCCTGATGCTGTCTCGGGTTTCAGGTTCGGTATTAAAAGTAGCCTGAAAGCGTTCCTTTGCTTCTTGCTGTTGAGTTTTGAAGGCATCCAGCTCAGCTTTTATTTCATTCCGCTCTTGAATTTTGCGACTGACTTTGCTTTTTTCTCTTTTTAGTTCGCTTTCTTTAAATTCTAGGTCTTCATCAGAAATCTGCACAAAGCCTTTGCGCTCTTCGGCTTTGATATACAAAACATCTTCTGACAGCTTGGTGATGTATTGAATACCCAGCGCTGCTTCCAGTGATTTTTTAAGCCGCACTTCAGAATGATCATCGGCAGCAATTTCCTGAATCTTTTCACCATCGAAAAAGAAAAACTGGGTAATACCCGGCGGAATGGTGGCTCTAATGAAATCCTGCCACATCTGCTTGTTCTGCACCGAAACTCGTTTACCATCTTGTACCACCACTAAACGTTCTTCCAAATCCTTGGCCTTGGCATCGTTAACAGCGCCGCCGCTCCAAGAGCGCTTTACAATGAGCTCTGAGCCATCATCCAGTTCTACGACCAGCTCAAAAGAAACCGAGGTATTGCCTAGCGCCAATTCCTTACGATTGATATTTTTATAGATCATTTCCGACTTAGTGCCATACAAACAAAAACTGACGGCTTCCATAATCGAAGTTTTACCGGCACCATTCATGCCGCCAATTAGAAAAATACTTTTGCCGTCAGCACTGACTGGAAAATGAAGGTCTGTCGCAAACTGAAAGGATTTGTAATTTTCGATGACTAGCTTGGTAAACTTCATGGCTCTACTCGATTGGTTTTCATGATTTCCCGCAAAGCATCATAAACACCCGTCCGTCGCTCTTTAAATTCATACTCGCGCACCGTATCCAACAATTTGACAACCTTATCCAAACTTACTTGATGCTCTCGGCAAAGCTCTTCCAACAACTGTTGGTCTTCGGTGCTTAAATTCATTGCTTTTTCTCCAAATAACTCTTTAATTCCGCATCGTCCAGTAAAGCTTCTTGTTCAGCCTCCACGGCCAAACGGTATTGATTGAATTGCTGGTATTGTTCTAATGCCAATTGGTCGGCGATGACTTTGCTCACCTTGCCGGCGTTGCTTAAAATATCCCGTTCGTTAAATTGTAAAAACGCATCCAGTTTGCTACGCCAATCGCGCATAAAAATTTGCCGATGGCGCTTGGCTTGGTCTTCAGCATAGTCCAGATACATGCTGACAATTCGGTTTAGCCCGTCCATTTCATCGCTGCTTAAATAATTTTTGGCAATGATTACATCGCCTTTGCGAACTTTTACACCTTTCCAAGCAGTTAAGCCCATATTCGGCTGGCTGGCATCGGCGCGCTCAGCAATCAGTTCGGCAGCGGTTTTTCCGGAAATAGCAAAATGTAGTTTATTTTGTACGATCTTAAAAAAACCCTGTGTTTCTTCAGCTTTTGGATCGTAATCAATCGCCAGTTTATAAATATCTCGGATTTTTTGATAAAAGCGTTTCTCGCTGGAACGGATGTCTCGGATACGCTCCAGCATTTCATCGAAGTAATCGGTACCGATGTTAACAACTTGCTTTAAGCGCTCATCGTCCATCGTGAAGCCTTTCACCAAGTATTCGTCCAAGCGCTCGATAGCCCAACGGCGAAATTGGGTGCCTCGAGGTGAACGCACTCGAAAGCCTACCGCCATAATAACCCGCAGATTGTAAAACTTTCGCGCTCTGGAAATATCACGTTTGCCTTCGGTTTGAACATGTAAGTATTCCTTACAGGTTGCCGCTTCTTGCAATTCACCGTCACGATAAATGGTCTTAATGTGTAGCGTGATATTTTGTGTAGTAGTTTGAAACAACTCGGCCATCATCGCTTGCGTCATCCACACCGAATCGTCCTGTAAGCGCACCTCGATGCGGGTTTGGCCATCTTCGGTTTGATAAAGCAATAAATCGCCGACGAAAGGCAAAGCCGTTTGATCGGAATTTGATTTTTTGCCGCTCATAACTGCACCGCTGCTTCGA
>CAMDOP010000264.1 GCA_945903675.1 Crenothrix polyspora | reverse complement strand
AGCGGATGGCTGTTGCCGTCAATTGGATAAAGGTGTTGAACGAGTGGTTTTGTGAGAAGTCAGAAAAAACGGGGGCTGAGGGCTGAATTTTGGGTAATCGTGTACTTGAGGTGATCAAACTGGTAGTCAGTCAACAGGTTAGTACCTTACGTAATCTTATTAGTTATCAATGATATGTATAACGATACTCAAGATATCTTTTATGATACCTACAAACTGCCTACTAAAGGGTTTTTAGTGTAGGGTATAGATTCAGGCAATGGATTGTAAATATTGATGGAATACAATTAGTTATCGGCATACGTTCTGCCTACTTTAGGCCTACCACTAAATAATAAGAAGTATTACAGAAATGATTTGGAACCTACTACTTTGGATAGGCCTAGGTATAACGAATAAACGGCTAAACTAAGCTGACTTAGAATTAATTCTGCACGGGGGAATGAAGTTATTAATAAATTTACTTAACGTAACTGAAGAATTTAAGAACTTTTGTAAACGAGTTAATTATCTTCTGTAGATTTTGGCTGTGCCAGATTATTCTGCAACTCAAGTATTGCTACTTTTTTAAATCGCACAATTACCTCCTCTGCCAAAATATCAATCTCAACACCTTCAGCACGTAAGACATTCAAAAGATTGTTAATAGTATCTGCACGTGGCGACATAGACATTGATTCAAGTCTTGCGATAGTGGGTTTTGAAATATTGGCTTTTGTTGCAAGATCTTGTTGTGACCACGCTAAAGCTGTACGAACAGCACGTATTACCAGCGCAATCTGGGCATTGAATGATAGGGACGATTGACTTTCAGTATTCATAACGCGACCCAAATAACGTTGCCTTCTACGGCTGCCTTTGCGGATTATTTAAATGCTGCAACATCATCAGCTGCTACAGCTACCAGCTCACTGGTTTCTTGGTTCCAATATCTTGGTGATACTTATATCGTAGAAGATAATGCCGCTTTAACAACATTCAGTAATGGTGTTGATTCGGTTATCGCACTGACTGGTTTGCAAGATTTGAGCAACGATACGTTTGCTGCAGTAGCAACAACAAGCTGGTCATTAACACTCGTTTAATCTCCCCTTAAAAGGAGATGCCCACAGATCACCGTGCGGTAACAACCTAAACCAAACCTCACAAAGGTCTGGTTAAACAAAAACCCTCATTGCTTACAAAGCGGTGGGGGTTTTTTGTGTCTTTTTTCTGAGTTCCCCTATCTTGCCGTATTATGTGAACATGAGCTTCGCTCACCTGCCTAATTTAATTGCTTTAGGCCAACACTTATATTTTAAGCATAAAAAACCCCCACCCAGATACGCCGGATGAGGGTTAATATTTGACGAATAAACCAATCTTAACTATTAAAGACCAAGTCTGTGCCCAAGGCGTCATTTAGGGCTTTCGCGTAAGCGATTCTGGCAGTTTGTAGTACCGCTGCTTGGGCATTTAATCTTGCCAACTCCTGATCAACAAAGTTTATACTTTGCAACTGATTTTTTGCATCATCTGATAAGGTTTCGGTATCGTATTCTTTGTCGTCAATAGTAATAGTTGCCATGGTTTGTCCTATAATTTAAGTGATAAAATCAAAATATGGGGTGCAATTGTTACTTTATCAAGTGTGCCGCTTTAATTTTTTTTCGATGTGAAGCATTGCAAGCGGCTTGCACTCCCTAAGTGCGTAGGGCCAGCATCTTAAAAGATTCTAAATACACGGATACCCTTCATTAATTCAAAAAATACGCACCTAGCTTGATAGGTATGATAATCTTTATCTTATTTCTGAAAATTATCATACCTATAGAGCCAGCATGATTTGTCTAAAGGAAAAACATAAAAATTTTTTTTCTTCTTTATGCCTATTTATCGCCTTATGTGTCTCATCAACTGTGTCAGCTTTTGAAGCTAAAATTGTAGGCGGAACTGAAGCCGCCGACCATAAGTACCCTTTTATGGTTTCCGTTGAATATCAAGTCGATAACACTCAGATTTGTAGTGCGAGTCTAATCACAGAAAAAAAGATATTAACGGCAGCTCATTGCATAACGGATGACAATGGTCGGATTATTAAGGACAAAATTCAAGTCAGGTTAGGTACAAATGTTTTAAACGATGGATCAGGCACTGTCTTAAACGTCAAAACAATCTCAAGACATCCGCTTTATAACCCTTATACTTTAGATTATGATGTTGCAATCTTAACCCTGAAAACGCCAGTTACATTGGATGATAATATCAATGTCATTAATCTGCCTAAAGCCTGTCAATCAATACATTGTCTAACAGGTTTGGTGACACCAAACACGTCAGTCAGAGCTATCGGTTGGGGAGTTACGTCTGTTGACGGGGAAGGATCTGACGTTTTGCTGCAAGTGGATATGCCCCTTATCAGTAACATAGACTGCCAAACTACAAATACTAACGAGATAACAGACAGAATGATCTGTGCTGACGGAACACACCAAAACCCTGTGGGAGATACCTGTCAAGGGGATAGTGGTGGACCTTTGTTTGCTTATATAGAAGCCGCCCGAGCCGGTTTGCAAACTGGAATCGTCTCATTTGGAGAGGACTGTGCAACGCATCCGGGCGTTTACACCCGCATCAGTGATCCCAGTATCCGTGGGTTCATTGTAAAATATGCCGGAATCTGATTTAAGCACACGCCATTGAATAAGAACAAGACTATTGTGGGACGGCACCAGATGGTAATTTTTTGAAAAAGGCAGGGCGCGCTTAAAGCCAGAACGGTCGGATGCGAAAGATCATCTCAAGATTATATTTACATCGTAACTGAACTGTCTTTGGGAAGACGCGTATTCATCGGAAAAAACCACCGCCATATTTCTGTGAAATACGACGTGCTCATGGCTTAATTACAAGCGTAAGTGTCTAAAAAGGTGGCTATAAAAATAAAACAACTGATTACTTTTCAAGCCAGCTAAACCCAACCCAGTAGGCGCGCCCTTTTGTGGATTTACTTTCTCTAATCCAATTTTTACTTTACTCTAATCAAGCAATTACCCTGTATGGGATAGCATCGCCGCTATGTGGCACAAAGACAATCACGCATTCAAAACGTCAGTAGCACCCAGATTTTAATCAAACGCCCAGTGCACGCACGATAAACTTATGGTCTGCGTTTCTTGCAATCTCCATTATGAGGGTGTAATTGCTATTAATTCAATATCAAAAATCAAGGCAGAATTACCCTTAATTATTGAGTTGCCAGCCGCACCATAGGCTAAATCTGAAGGTATAAAAAGTCGATATTTACTACCCGGACTCATCAACTGCAAGCCCTGTGCAAAGCCTTGAATAACATTACTCAGATTAAATGAAATGAGGGTATTACTGTCAAATAGTTTGCCCGATGGATAATAGCCACGGTAATTGACCAAAACATTATCTGTTTTTGCTGGAGAACTGCCTTTGCCTTCTTGTAGCACTAAGAAACGTAACCCCGTAGCCGTTTTCTGTATGTCCGGGAGCTTATCTACGTTGTTCATAAAAGCCGTACTATCGATAGCATTGATGCTAACATCGTCGCCGCAACAGCTTGAAGTAAGGCGATAAGGTATCGCCGTGTATTTTTCAGTGATAATCAGCACAGCTGTTTGATTGGTTAAAAACGCATCATGCCATTGTGCCGACAAGTAAATGACTTTCTTGCCGCTCAGTTTTTTTCCTGCACTCAACACTTGGCTATTATCAATATAACTTTGCATTTTGACACTATCAAACACAGGGGTCGTGTTAAGAGCGCTTGCCAACACATTGACAAAATCAACACGCAGTAACAGGCCAGTAATACCATTTTTGCCTGATTTTGTCGCAGCACCCAAGGTAAAAGGGTCATGGCTTAGCGTAAATGCTGAATTAATACCTGTCCATTGCCCTTGGGCTTCAAGTGGAACCAAATAAGCAGATGAACTATCGTTTAAGTACAACTGTTGTTTAGTCAGCCATTCAGAGGACGAGTAAGACTGGTCTGAAAAAAATGTCCCGATCTCATGGCCTTTGGTTATAGTTGGCAGTGAAATAGTCGGGCTACCTGTTTTGGCTATCAGTTGTAACTGCGTTTGTGTCGTTAACAGCCAAGTACCTATGGGAGAAACAGGGGCAGCTGAGAAGGCACTAGTCGTAAAAATCAGTAGAAATGCAGTAAAAATGCGGAGAAAGAGTTTATTCATAACTATCAACCTTGTTAAATTCGCTCAAGCAATTACCCTGTATGAGATAGCATCGCCGCTAAGTGGCACAAAGACAATCGCATATTCAAAGTATCTGTATTAACTTGATTTTAATTGCACGCCAAGTGACCCTAACTTGCAGCCACTAAGCCTATTTCATGAGGTTATTATATCAGGGCCTTACATAATCAAACACAATTCCTTATTCTGATCATACTTACTCAAAAATGCCCCTCGCCAAGACACGAAACAATATAAACCCATACACCCCTTTCGATTTTACACCAAAGTCGCTTAGATAGTCTTTACGTAGCTATAATGCATGAACAATACTAACCGTTGAAGACCAGCTCAGTCCCCAAGGCATCATTCAAGGCTTTGGTGTAAGCGATACGCGCAGTTTGCAGTACCGCCGCTTGGGCTTGTAATTTAGCCAGTTCTTGGTCCACGAATTGCAAACTTTGCAGTTGAGCTTTGGCTTCGTCCGAGAGTGTTTCGGTATCGTAATCTTTGTCGTCTATTTTAATGATAGTCATTGTGTATTTTCCTATTAGGTTTAAATTGAAAAACCCCCACCGCCTTGTGAGCAATGAGGGTTTTTGTTTACTTTTTCAACCGGACCTTTGTGAGGTCTGGCTTAGGTTGTTAACCCACGGTTTTCTGTGGGCATCTCCTTTTAAGGGAGATTAAACGAGTGTTAATGACCAGCTTGTTCCTGATACTGTAGCTAACGTATCGTTGCTCAAATCTTGCAAACCAGTCAGTGCGATAACCGAATCAACACCA
>CAMDOP010000263.1 GCA_945903675.1 Crenothrix polyspora | reverse complement strand
AATTTGACTAGCGCTCATAAATACCCCCATGTAATTGCCAAAAATCAGCTGGAGTAATAATTGAATAACGCTCTGACAATGCTAGTAAATCCTTATCGCCTGTAACAAGGTAATTAGCGTTTGCTGCTAAAAATGTACCAAGAACAGGTTGATCAGCAGCATCACGCAGAAGTGGTTCGGAAGCTTGAATAGGATCAACTAGGTCTGCAAGAAAAGCCAAGCTATCAACAAAATCTCGAATTTCATGGCTTGACCAGCCTAGACGATGATTCATTCTTGGTAGAACGCGATGTAGCTCATCCAAAATATATTGGGAAAGAATGACCTCTACGCTTCCACTGCGCCAAGCAGATACAATTTTTCCAGGTATCGAACTTGGATAGGCGGTTCCAGAAAGTAAAACGTTGGTATCGAGGACAATACAAATTTGTGACATGGTTAGAATTTGGAATGTCTTGTGTCTGAGACAAGGGCATCAATTTCATTGAGTCCTTCTTCTTCAGGTATGACGGCATAAACATCCGCTATTTGTTGGCTTAGTGCATCAAATTTATTTTTAAATCGACGTATCCGATCAAATAATGGAGCATCTACCAATGCTGCCACTGGTTTCCCATCCTTTTTGATTAAAATCGAATCATGTCGATATTGTACTTGATTAAGCATTTCCCCTAGATTTTGACGAAAAACAACGGCATTTACTTCATTGATCATGTTGGCGACACCTTAATTTTAAAAATTAAATCATATTGATCATAATGGTCAGTATAATTTAATAAGTCAATAGTAGGTTGATAATTATTTTTTGCCTATGCATTGTTTTTGAGGGAAGTGCATGTAAACATTGATCAGTTTCATCACAATCGCCTTATCATTTACTGCAACATTTCCAACAAAACAGGATGCCATAACGTAGGATTAATTTCGCCCATTTTTCCAAGCAAGCGTTGTTTATCAATCGTGCGGATCTGGTCTAACAAAACTCTGGTTTTTTTACCTGCAAAGTCAACTTCAGGACGACAACCTAATACCTGACCTTTACTTGTCAACGGCGCGACAATGACACGCGGCAAAATAGTGTTTAAATCATCAGGTGACACAATCAAACACGGGCGCGTCTTTTTGATTTCAGTTCCAACGGTTGGGTCGAGATTCACCCAATACACCTCACCACGCTTTACCATTCCCATTCCTTTAAGCCTTCATCAATCGGTAAAGAGGCTAAAACATCGACATCTTCTTCAACGTTATAGCCTTCAAACCAATTTGCCCTTAGTGTTTTTGATGTGGCTGTCATGCCATTTTGCGCGGGTAAATCGGGCGTATTTGATTCTAACGCCATAAAAATAATTTCAATTGGACGATGACGAAACTCGACTGGAACAGCAATAACATCTTGTGGGTCCTCAATAATTTGACGTAGTGCAAACATTTCTTCTTCTCCTAATTGTCGTTTTACCAATCTAATAATCTCTGTAGGTCAGGTTAGGCGCTAGCCGTAACCCGACTCACATACTTCGATTTGTCGGGTTACGCTGTCGCTAACCCGACCTACGCAACTACATCTTTTCCACAAGACTCATATTAGTTATTTCGATGGAATTCATAGTGTTTCCACATCTGGAATAATAATTTACGAAAGTTTAACACAGTCATTTAAAGCTATTCAAAGTGCTAAGTTACAACGGCCTTACGGCGGTTTAATCTGTACACAATATTCGCGTAGGGTCGATTTACGCTAGCAATCCACCAAATACGCAGCGATAAACTAACCCTTACTTGGATGCTCCATCGTGAGTTTTTTTTGTTCAATTGTTTTCAAGCTTACGGGTGTGAGGCTGTGTCGCGAAACCATCCTACGACTTACGGACTTACGACTTACGGACTTAAACAGAAATCATCACGTCATAACCTCCAAACTATCCATATCTAGAACTTTCAAGTTTTTCTGAAGCTTATCATTAACCAATTTAACCAACTGTTGATCATTGGTCCAAAATTGATCACATACGCCTAATGCGGCAGCCAAGTGCAAGGCATCGGGAGTTTTCAAGTTATGATTAACACGTAACTCTGTTGCTTGCTCAAAAACGCTTCGATTCAAATCAATCAATTGGCAGTCTTTAAAAAACTGCTCATAAACCTTTAAAAATATTTTTTGATTTTCACGTAACGCCTTTATTCTCGATTCAAGCCGGACTAATTCACTGCTAAAAACAATTTTACCTAGCAAAGCCCGTTTTAGGATTTGTTGCTGCTGCGAATTCCCTTCAATTAAATGAATATCCATACAGGCGTCTAAATAAACACGCTACATTAGCTTTCACCCCAACTGTCTCGCTCTTCTTTTATCTGTTTTATAATATCTTCATTAGAACGTCCTTGTACATTCAGTGGCAACGTGGATAAAAAGTGACTAAGATTCCCTTTCTCAGTCATGTTTTCTTCTTTCTCATAAATAACTGCGATCCGAACTCGCCCTGCCGGAATTTCATCGGGTAACTTAAGATTTAAATGATGATTTACAGGTAAAAAAACTTCTGTTTCAAAATAGGCTTGCATAATCTATTCCTTGGTAATTTTACTAATTTAATCAATCAACACATTATCATTTAACGGGTTTTACTTGAGCGTGTGATAAATATTGGTTCTATCTGAATTCACAGCCGATTGCCTCGATTCCTCTGCGTTTCATCGAAGCTACTTGCTTTACGAACACCCTCTGAAACTGTTTCATTATCGAGGGTTTGTAAAAAACGCTGATATTCAGCATGGATCATATATCATCCTTATTTACCACAGTCACTTGGCCGTTCATTAGCATGGGTAGTAGCCAGTCTCTAAACAACATAAGCTGTTGATTTTCAAATACCCCCTCTTTTATTTTTTCAAACCATGGGGTCACAGCACCATGATATCTGGCGGCAATTGCATCATTAGGTATGACAATCATTGAATCCTTTAAAAATTTGAAATGTCTAGCATAACCATTGTTTGATAGATCAATACCTGCAACAGTTTGATATAGCAAATAACCTGGCATTCTTTTGTTATTTGAAATTAATACTTGAGTACCATCAGCGCCTCTTGCATATTCAAAGTTAACTAATTTGACTATGCGCGTGTGGTCTCCAAAAACAATATGAGGCTGTGTTGGCTTTATTAATGCTGATTTATCGTCAGTAAAGCCACAAATATAATCTTTGCTTTGATCGATAACGGGAATGGAGCCAGTTAACAATATTTCTTGATTTAAAACTTTGTTTGACGCTGGTGTTTTACCTAAAACATTTCCAACAATATCAGCACTCCACCCCTCCGGTATTTCTCTTTTCAGCGCTGAGTTATAAACCATCTTGCCACCTGATGTTTTATAGGGCTTGCCGTTGGCATCAGGGAAATCAAACTGCACAAACCAATAGTCGTACAAAGTCTTCGCCATTGCTTCTAATTCTGTATTGATGCGGTTGTTGAGTTCGATTTTTGCATCAATTGAAGTAAGTAATTTAGCTACCTTGTTCTGCTCATCAATATTAGGAATTCGAATATTGAAACCTGCCATCTCATTTAAAGCTATTCGATCAACAGTGGCCCCTCTTACGGTATTAGAAATTATTGTTTGTTGAAATTCAGGCGATAAATAGGCATATAGTAAATACTCAGGAATAACTTTGTTCGATTTAAGTCTTAATAATCCCATTCTGCGACCGAGGCACGCACGAATACCATCGGGCATTAATGCCGCTTCCCCTAATCTGGTTTCATAAGAGAAAAGTAGATCTCCTTTTTGGGGTGTAACTCGCTTCGTCCATTTTTTGAAATCAGCTTCATTTAGAAATGCTGATTTGGAAAGATCAAAGCGTCCTTTTTCCAAACTAGAAATACTCAAAAAGTAAGGCCCGAACTCAGTTTTTTTTGGTGTTGCATGAGGGCCATCGTAAATTTCAGTAATTGCACCAATAGTTGTATAGTTATTTTTCATTTAACTTCAATCCAGCCAACTGCTGCTTAATCTCAACTTCCAAGTTCCTAGACTGCCCAAACAAGCTTTCCAAATGTTCACTAAAGCCCTGCATCTTGGCGGCAAACTGTTCCGGCGTAATATCGCTATACTCAATCTTTACATCAAAATATTGTCCTGCACTCAGCGAGTAATTCTTGGCGGCGATGTCGTCGTAACTCACTACCACCGAAAAATCTTCTTCAGCAGTTTTGCTATTAAAGACCTCAATAATCCGTTGTTCTTCGTCTGCTGAAAGCACGGTACGCTGGTTTTTACCGTCTTTAACTTTTTGGCCAAGATTTGAGGCATCGATTAACACCACCGTGTCTTTATTACTGGCATCCATAAATAGAATGGAGACATTGGTACCAGTGGTGGCAAAGATATTGCTGGGCATAGACACCACACCGGCTAATAGCCGGTCATCAATGAGTTTTTCACGAATTTTACGATCAATACCCGCTTGAGCGGTAATAAAACCGGTGGGCACGACCACGGCGGCTTTACCTGCGGCTTTAAGCGAATAAATGATGTGTTGCAAAAATAACTGATAAATCGACATTTTATCGACATCTTTAACCGGCACTTTGGGAAGGCCGGCAAAAAAAACGCAGTTTGTTTTCTTTACTGTCTAGCTCATCTCGAAAATCACTAAAATCTAAATTAAAAGGCGGATTAGAGACGATGTAATCAAACTGCTTTAAGGCTTTGCCGTCTTTATGGGCAGGATGCAAGATGGTATTACCCTGAATGACATTGGGAATAAAATGCACCAAGTTATTCAAGATTAAATTTAAACGCAGCAAATTAGAGGATTTTTGGGAAATATCTTGGGTATAAATACTGCAACGATTTTCACCGATGGCATGGGCCACGTTCATTAATAAAGTGCCGGAACCGGCGGAAGGATCATAACAACTGACATTTTTAATCTGGCCTTGTAGGGCTATGGGCACCAAAATTTCCGCCATAATGCGTGCTACGGC
>CAMDOP010000262.1 GCA_945903675.1 Crenothrix polyspora | reverse complement strand
CATTCATCAACCGACGGTGGCAGAATATATTGTTGGTATCGATCGTATTGGATGAAACGGGCCATGGGTCAATTGAGATTTTGTGTAGAACAGGCCGCTATTTTACCAGATAGCGCGCATTAGAAATGAAAAGTCCGACAGACTCCTAGGTAAACCAATTGTTTGCTTTGACCGCTCTGGGGGATCCAGCGAGTTTGTAGAGTCTGATTGCGGTAAAATTCTACCTTATTTGGACTTTAATGCTATGGCAGATTGGATTTGTGAACTGCTAGATGATCCCAACCAACTCAAAACACTGGGAAATCAAGCAAGAAAAAAGGTCTTAGAACGTCATAGCATTGATGTTCAAGGCCCTAAGATAGCAGCATTGATTAAACAGGTTTCTTCATGAACGAAAAATTACGCACCATAGCATTCTATCTCCCCCAATATCACCCCACTCCCGAAAATGATAAATGGTGGGGTAAGGGATTTACGGAATGGACTAATGTCACTAAAGCCAAACCTTTATTTCCTGGTCATTATCAACCGCACATGCCAGCAGACTTAGGTTTTTATGATCTGCGCTTGCCAGAAGTACGTGAACAGCAAGCGGAACTGGCAAAAGATTATGGTATTCATGGTTTCTGTTATTATCATTATTGGTTCAATGGTCGAAGAATATTAGAGAGGCCGTTTAATGATGTTTTAGCCTCTGGCTCTCCAGATTTCCCATTCTGTCTTTGCTGGGCGAATGAAAATTGGACAAGGACATGGAGCGGTGGTACAGAGGACGTTCTATTGAATCAGAATTATAGTCATGAAGATGATTTGGAACATATTCGTTCCCTTATTCCTGCTTTCAGAGATGAGCGTTATATAAGAATTGATGGCAAACCTTTGTTTTTGGTATATCGGACTGAGCTATTACCGAATCCTGCCAGAACAGCAGCAATTTGGCGTGAAGAAGCTATTAAGCAAGGCATAGGTGACCTTTATCTGGTCAGAGTAGAAAGTTTTATTAACAATATTGACCCTCAAACTATTGGTTTTGATGCTGCGGTTGAGTTTGCTCCAGACTGGGATTATATGAGGCTTAAGTTATTTAATTTCGATATTTTAAGAAAACTTGCAAAAATTGGATTATTTTCAAAAGTACTTACTGACAACCAAATCATTGACTATGATACTTTAGCAAGTTGCATGATGCGTAAAGCGAAGCCTGGATACATAAGGTTTCAAGGCGTAACACCTAGTTGGGATAATAGTGCACGCAGAAAAAAAGCTAATATTATAATTAATTCAACACCAGATAAGTATGAAGAATGGCTTGCCTATACAATTCATAAAGCAAGTATTTGTGTCACCAGTTCCCCTAAACTCGTTTTTTTGAATGCATGGAATGAATGGGCAGAAGGAAATCATTTAGAACCTGATCAAAAATGGGGTCATGCCTACTTGCAAGCAACATTGAATGCAATTACCTACCCAGATAGAGTTAGAAATGTAATTCGAAGAACACCTAATCCCCTTAATCTGGGGGTATATCTAAAGCATGTTTTTAATAGTTATTTAGGCTGGAGATTTAAGCGTGAATGACTAAACTTAGAGAATCTCATCAAAAGAGAATATTGTACTGAGTAATATGCATATTCTTGTTGATAATTGGAATGGCTCGCATCAATTAAGACAATAAATGACACACAAAAACACCTATAAAGCTCAACCTAAAGTTACTGTCATAATTTTAAACTGGAATGGTAAAGAAGACACCCTTGAATGCTTAGCGTCTGTTAAAAAAATCGACTATTCAAATTTCGAAATTGTCTTGGTCGATAATGGTTCTGTTGATGATTCGGTGGAAGCGGTTTCAGAACACTATCCTGATGTGACACTTTTACAAACGGGTGATAATTTAGGTTATGCCGGTGGCAACAATGTTGGTATTCGATATGCTCTTGATAATAAGGCAGAGTATGTCTTATTGTTAAACAATGATACGGTTGTTGATGTACAGCTTATTAATGCATTTATTGTAGCCAGTAAAGCCATTGTTAACCGAGCCATAATGGGGGGGAAAATATATTATTATGCACAACCCGATACGCTTTGGTATGCAGGAGCTAGATGGATACCTGACAAACTTGATTTTGAGCATATAGGTCTAGGTCAAAAAGATACCAAAATTTTCGACGAATTAACTAAAACGGACTATGTAACTGGTTGTTTAATGTTTGTTCCTGCAGAGATCTTTCGTCAGGTTGGTTTATTAGACGAAGATTTTTTCCTAATTTACGAGGAAACTGACTGGTGCTACAGGGCCAAAAAGTACGGCTACGATTGCTACTATATTCCAACGGTTAAAATATGGCATAAGGTATCAGTGTCATTTGGTGGCTCACAATCGCCTATCTTCGAGTATTTCATGGCGCGAAATCGCTTGTTATGGGCAAGTAAGCATTTAGGGTTTTTGTCGAGAGTAAAAGTATATGGTCAATATTTAAACAGGATATGGACGCGTATTTTTCCGAACTTTATCTTAGCAGATGCATCGATACCCATAGTTAAAAGGTATGTTTGGTCTATTGTCAGTTGGTTGAAGGCAGTAAAATTTTATTTCCTATTGTCATCGAATCGAGCTCTTATAAGAGCTGTTGTAGATTATTCTTTTAGGCGCTTGGGTAATTGCCCCGAAAGCATAAGAACAATGTCACGATCTAAATTAAGTAATCAGCTTTTAACCTAGTCTATTAGTAACCATTAAAGATTAAAATTATGCCAAATTTCTCGGATAGCACCTTATCCTTCGGTATCAATGTAATAGGTTATGTCACTAGTAATGTTAGTCTTGGCATTACTGCAAGACATTTTATTAAGCTATTTTTAGACAAGGGAATACCTGTTTCGGTCTACGATATCGACTACCACCGAGCCCCCAATGCACGATCAACTGAATACGATTCACTTACCGTGAAACCTGGAACTGAATTACCTTATTCGATAAATTTATTTTTCTTATCGATGGGACATTTACCCAAGTTGTTTTTAAATCCAACGGCTGGACTATTTTCCTCAGCAAGCCTTAATGTTGGGTTGATATGGTGTGAAGAAACTATTATTCCAAAACGTTATCGTGAAGCATTACATTTATTCGATGTGGTGTTGGCAGGTTCCCATTTCGTGCGGCAAATCTTTGATACTAATATTTCGGATATTCTAACGCTTGACTGTGTACATCCTTTATTTATTCCTGCCGATATAGTCGTAGACCGATCAAACTTTGATCTGCCTAATGATAGGTTATTATTTATAGCAAGCTTTGATCCACATCATGATACAGCCCGTAAAAACCCATTCGGCGCGGTTGATGCTTTTCTGGCTGCCTTTCCGGAAGTTTATGGGGAAAGCAATTTGCCGCATCTTGTAGTTAAGCTGAATAATACGGAAATAAAAAGCAATGATTGCGATCCAATGGCTTTAGTTGATGAGCTAAAAGCACGTTGTGCAGGGAATTCTAGAGTTCACTTCATCGCTAAATCACTGTCCTATTCAGAGGTGTTAAGTTTATATGATAGTTGTGATGTCTTTGTTTCGATGCATCGGGCAGAAGGGCTTGGATTAGGCCTGCTCGAGTGTATGGCATTAGGAAAACCAGTTATTGCAACTGCTTGGTCTGGAAACATGTCTTTTATGAAACACACCAATTCCTGTCTGGTTGGATATGATTTGGTGCCTTATTCTGGTATGGCTGCTAAGGGGGTTGATCAATTAGGCAAAAAAGCACTGTGGGCTGAGCCTCACCTTGATGAAGCCGCGGACTGGATGAAAAAACTGGCTGATGATATAGGCCTAAGGCAACGTATTGGTTTACAGGCTATGAAAGATGCCAAGGCTTATCATGAAATTGCTAAGCGTATCGAATTCATGGATGAGTTAAAAGCTATTCTGGAAGAGAAGGCTTTTTTACTAGGGCGTCAGCAGGACAAAAAAGCTGATTTGTCAGCTTTGCGACAAGCTCAGCAAGAGTTCAACTTTTCCGGTTGGGCGGGGATGAAGCGACGCATCGAAACTTTGCTCAACAAACATTTACTTTGGCGATTCAAAACAAATTAAGAACATTTCATTAACTATATCGTATGTAATACCTATGAACCTAATCTGTGAGAATTGAGGATGAACATTTTTTACGTATGTCCTGAGCATAAAACGCCTGTTGGGGGTGTTAGGGTGATCTACCAACATGTGGATATTCTAAATAGGAAGGGGGTACCTGCTTATGTTGTTCATAAAACTAAAGGCTTTAGGGTTAATTGGTTCGAGAACACAACCCCAATAGTCTATTGGCGTGATAACCTTCTGGATCGCTTTATCGCCAAATTTAAGCGACGCATGGATCCAGACCAAGCAATTGAACTACCAATCCAAGGTGGAACTCGTCCAGTGATTGATGCCACCGATATTCTGGTTACCCCTGAACTGTATGGGTCTAATCTCGCTGCCCCCTTTGGCCGGAGCATAAAAAAAGTGATTCTTAACCAGAATAGCTCTCTTACCTTTAATGGCTATTCCTTGAATAAAGCACGACTCATGACGACTGTTGGCTCATGTAAATATCCATGACAAAGCACAGATTGTGTAGCCTTTGTTTCTGCAATGTAAATGAATATCTTGTTGTCGAGATTAATTTTTTTGATAGGTATGGATGATGAAGCGATGTATCGAAGATATGTTCGATAGGCATTTACTGTGGTGGTTTAAAAAGCTTAAAAATATTCTTAGCTATTCGTTAACTATACTGAAATACAACAAGGATTGAAAATATGAAGGCTTTGTATTGGCGATTTATACCGATAATTAAAAGAGGCTTACTTAAGATTTTAAAAAAGTGTGGATTGCTGAAACATATTAATCTTGAATGGTTTTTCTCAATTAACTCAGTAAATTTTAAGATCCCCATCATTCAAGGCATAGGTTATGACAATGTATTCATGACAGAAATGTGGATGGTGGAGGTTCTTAAACAAATACTTCCGTTAAAACC
>CAMDOP010000261.1 GCA_945903675.1 Crenothrix polyspora | reverse complement strand
CTAGTAGAGATCACCCAAAGCTTTAGCACCGTAAATAAAGCCTTGCAGTTTATGTTGAGCCAATTTGATGAGGCTCTGTTAGAACAAGCCCGACAAAATCATATTGATGACTTGCATATCTATTTTGCCTTATTGATGTTTTCTAAACGTAAACCCTACAAGCATTTGGAAGCCAGCTTACAAAATGATATAAAAGCCTTTTTTGGTGACTATAAAAACGCCGTAGTCTCTGCCACCACACTTTTATATCAAATCAGCAATACCGAATTAATCAGCGCCGCCTGTTTAAAAGCCGCCGAAAACGGCTTAGGTTATTTAGATAAAGAAGACGCTTTACTCTTACACAGCTCTTTAGTGGAACAACTTCCATCCTTACTACGTATTTATATTGGCTGCTCTACGGTCTTATACGGCGATATTGAACAAACTGACTTGATCAAAATACATAGTCAATCCGGCAAACTTAGCTTGATGCGCTATGATGATTTTGATAACAGTCCCTTGCCCTGTCTAATAGAGCGCGTAAAAATTAACCTGAGGGACCAATTATTCGACCTATATCAATACGGTGATGAATATGAACCCACTAATCTATATTTAAAATCACGCTATATAAATGAAGACCACCCGAACTATGCCGAGCAATTATATTTTGATGAACAACTAAGTGCCCTTAACTTATTCGACTTTAAAAATCACGGCCCTAAACCTCAATCATTTAGAGATGCTCTAGCTAATGCTCGTTGGGAAATAAAAGGCTTTGAATTAATACGCAGCCAAACACTTCCTGATCTTGATAGTTACTGCGGACACCATTTAAGCTATAGACAACTTATTGAATGTGGTGAAACCCAAGCTAAAACCGGTTTATCAAACTGCCCTAAACAAGCCGATAGCTATACCGCCTTATATGACTTAGCCAGCCATGTTTTAGACCCAGTGATTGATTACTTTGGCATGATTAAACTAAGCTATGGTTTTTGCTCTCATGACTTAGGTAAGCATATTAAAGGGCGAGTTGCACCAAAATTAGATCAACATGCCGCCCACGAAACCAACAGTAAAAAGACTATCATCTGTCCACGCCTAGGTGCTGCCATTGACTTTATCGTTGAAGATGAAAACATGCGAGAAGTTGCCGATTGGGTAGCAGAAAACACGCCTTTTGATCGGCTGTATTTTTATGGGGAAGATAGGCCCATTCATGTGAGTTATGGGCCGGAGCAAAAGGGTGAGTATATTGATTTAGTGATGACTGAGAGTGGGAAGCAAGTGCCTAAGATTAGGAAATATAAATTGTAAAATTCTGGAGTAAATCTTAGCGCACCATCAAGCCATCTTTATCTCAAACTTTAATCTACCCAATTAAAGCACAATATGGATTTAATATTGCCAATATTAAATCCTCAAATCAATATTTCATAACAGCAACTAATAATGCACATTAATCGGCTTAGAAAACTCCTGAGGATCTACTTCCTTCAATTGCGACCTCACACGATCACGTAATTCTAAAGCTGGATTAAATACATATTCTTCATAATCAGGGTGGTCGTGATTTATCAAAAGTAATTTAGACAAGGCCGAAGCTAAACGAGTAACGGCTTTCACATCCCTACTATCTCCTTTTAAATTTGGGCCATTACCATACGGGAATTCATGATGACTTACTGTGCGTAATTGATGCAAGTACTCGCCAAATATATCGGCTTTAATCCCAATACCCTGTGCGGCACAATCAGTGCTAAAGCGTCGTATTTTCCAACCAGGAATGATTCCATGAAATCGATCTAATAACGCAGACTCATGGAACATTTCAGGTAAATGTTTTATATAATCTTTCTGACGTGGTTCACCTTGAAATAACTCTATGTTTGCCAATATCATCAAACCACATTCGCTTGTAATTTTTTGACCACCAATACTGTAATGACCAGACTCTAAATAATCTTTGAAATTTGCATGTATATCATCGGCACCTTTAAAATTTATAGATTGCCCTTCATCTAAAACCAATACATCATAACGGCCCATCAAGCCTATTTCTTTGGTATTCAAATTTTTAAATAACTGTGCTTGCGTAAGCGCTCCACTATGAGCATATACATAACGACTCAAGTTTGAAAAAACAAATGATTTACCAGTTCCCTTTGGGGCGAGCTCCATCATATTGATATTATTTTGTACTAAAGGCAACATACGAAGAATAATATTATTTTGCTCTTCTTCTGAATAAGCAAATGGTTCATAACCCATTGTGCGCAACAATAAATAAATCCACTCACGAGTAGTAAAATGTACACGTGCTTTAATTAATTGTTCTAATTTTACTTTCCCCGATTGCATAGGGTTAAATTCAATTAATTCAATAACATTTTCTTTTCCATCTGTGTTCACCATTAATCGACCAGCTCCCCATTGCCCACCCTCCAATAAAGACTGATTTTTATCTAATACCTCGTTAGTAACACTTGCTTTTTTTTCTTCCAAACATGGGATGGTCAATAGTTTCTTACCTTTCCTAATATCAATAGTCACCTCGAATCTATCCAATAAAACTATAGGTTCACCTCTATCTAATCGATATTTAATAGGTTCCTTTTCATTTTTTGATGGCAAATGTTGGCTCATAAAACCAGTCACATCAGTATAAATCTCAGCGTTACTTTTATCAGGTTTTTGGAAACGAGCAACCAACCACTCTTCTACAAAACTTGTTACGCTTCGGTTCTCACGAATCTTTAAATCACGCACCAAGGCTTTATCAATAACTAACTCACTAAACGCGGCACTAATTTTTTCGTCCAATTGCTCTTTATTCAAAACATATCCTCGAAATTCTGTGTTTGCGTATCACGTTCCAATAAAGATATTGGAAAACATATTTCTAAACGCTTAATATTTTTTTCATGAGCATCAGCTCTATCATATTGCAGCTCTAAATCAACTGCAGTCAAACCTTCTTGCACACAATGCGAACGAAATTTTAGTGTAATATTATGTGACTTATTAGCCCGAATAATATCAATTGGTTCACGGAACTCAAGTACAAACTGTAGCCCCAAACTCAAACGCAAAGATTCAACTTGTACTGATGCGCTTAATCGCAAATCAACCTGCCAGAACCTATCACCCAAACAAACACATTCACCGATAATTTCAACATCTATAGGCGGTCTGACGATTTGTGTTGTTGCACGTGTCAAAGTTACGAATGGAATCAAAACCTCTTCAGGCGTTAAACCACCATGAGCTAATGAAGTATCAGATAAGCCTAAGCGTGTTTTAGGTATAGCATAATAGGCAGCACTATCCTGATTAACTGACACAAAATTGTCTGGCAATGGCTCATTAACTTGCATCTTAAAAATACGATCTTTTACCTCACCTAGCGATTCACCGGTATAGCATCCATTAGTCACGGTCATACCATGATCAGCGGTGATAAAAAACACCACATCCCGACGTGCCACATCTTTTAACCAGCTTTGAATCCGTCGTTTTAATTGTCTGACAATCGGCACTATATCGTCGCGGTGCTTAGTAAAACTGGTTGCTTCATGTAAGCGGTCATCTATTCTGTTCTCAAAAAATACAACTAAATTGTTTTGTTCGGTAATATCTTCATTAGGAATTTCTTCCCAGCTTTTTATGATTTTCAGCGTATTTGGCTCAGACAAATACCTCTGATAGGTTTGTTGCAATGCTTTTTCATGGCCATTAGGCAACGAATGCGTTTGTTTTCCAGTTAAAACCGCCAGCTTACCTATTTCTGTTAATGTCGGTAATGGAGCAAATAAAACATCACTGCTAATCGTTAATTGATGACTGAGCGTAGCTAATTCTGTCAATAGAATATCTTGGTTCAATGCTGACAGTGCATCAACAACAATAACGACGACGACATAATTACTGCTGAGAAATTTTTCAATTTGTTTTGCACAATAACGCCAGTCTGCTTCTGAGCGGGAAATTCGACTTGATTGCGCAAGCAACCAATTAGTAAAACTACCGTTAATGCTTTCATCAGGAACTTGTTTACTAAGTAATGCAGAACGCAAGTAATCAAAATAACCCACACTCCAATCCAATACTCCATCAACGCTAGCATCTGCTAACAATGATCGATAATGTGAACTGGCTAAATAATCAGTAAATTTTTTGCCTAAGGCCAGTGCCTCTATACTTTCAAAACATTGGCATTGGCAGGCCAAGGCAGGAGTGATTAATTTCGGATAATCTTCACATAAACGATCCAATTCCCCCCAAATACTGACCCAATCAACTATCACAAAATCAGCCAGCGTCACAGGCTCCAGCTCTTTGACTAGAATTTTTCTTGTCACCGCTTCTATTATCGATAAAAAATAGCCAGGTAGTTGCTTTGCATAAACTTCTAACAATGACAGTATAGGTAAAGCCGTAAGTAAAGATGCGGGTAAGACTTGTGCGGGCAAAGCAAATGTTAATGAGTAATCGGTTAGTTTTTGCCGTAAAAATTGTACATGTTGTTGATAAGCAAATTTTTGTAAAAAACTATCGATAACAGTGCTTTTCGATAACTGGTCAATGAACAGGGCTGCCGCCTCAGGATTAATTAATAAACCGACTGTTAAATATAAAATTAATTGTGCTCTTATTGCTTCAATAGCCAGTAACGCTAAAAAGACCGGCGGTTGCTGACGCAATGCCGCTTCAAAAGCGTAAAAATCTTTACCTTTCAATAAATCAGCATGACAGGCCATCAACAACTGAGCTTCAAAGGGTGACGTCTTTGTCTCGGGCATAATTGTGGCATTTTTTAATAAACCTAATGCCACAATCAACTCATCCGTTAACCAATCGGGAAGTTCGATTTTTAAGCGTTCGACTAATAAAACACGGGGAATTAAATGCTGGGTAGGCAGCACTTGGTTCAGACCTTCAAGATAACTAAAATGCTTAAATATTGCCCCATTAGGCAAGCGTATGCGTAATAGCGAGGTATCTTGTCGCGCTAAATGTTCATCGATCGTTTTTCTTAACGCCGAAATCTCTGCATCGGTTTT
>CAMDOP010000260.1 GCA_945903675.1 Crenothrix polyspora | reverse complement strand
CATGATGTCCAGCGAAAGCACACGCTTTCGCCCCAATTCACATGATGTCCAGTAAAAGCACACGCTTTCGCGCCAATTCACTTGATGTCCAGCAAAAGCACTCGCTTTCGCGCCATAGCTTATGCAATAACCCGATAGCGCGCGTAATAGGCTCGGCACTGATCCACCAAGGATAGGTTATCGTTCCTCTAATCTAGCGTAGCTTATCGCGACTATAGGATGCTACCGACGATGGCACCGCATCACTTCGCTTCAGATGAAGCTATTACACTCCCAGTTTATACTGTTTTCTGTAACTTAATGGCCGTGAGTCCAATCGACCATCTATTGATGTTCAATCAATGATGTTTGTGTAATTTCCACAAAATCATAATTATTCAGCGCCTCAATTATTACTAACTGATGTTACGCAGTAACGACGCTTTACTCTCGTTTGCCGCGCCGAGCTCCGCAGGTTTTGGTTGGATTAGCTCGAAGGGGCGCGACATGGATGCCGCGCCTCGGTAGGAAAGCAGGACGCCCTCTCTATCGACGCCCGACAAAACCGAGGGACGCAGGAAGCAGCGGCAATAGAGCCGCCTTTTCTTTGGATACTTTCTAAAGGCTAGATACCGTCTAATTTTTGTATTACGCATAAAAAACCCCAGCTCAGATCAGTCTAAGCAGGGGTCAGTTTATAACTTTACTATCGAATGGATTATCGCAGAGGAGTCATCGCCCCTTTTTCATACAATATGTTTAACGATATGAACTAAGTCGCTCATCAATCGCGTGTCATATTAAGGATTTAAATCCACTTTTATTATTATGTTTACAGAATTATAACTACTAGAACTAAAGCTACAGCGGCGTAACACATTCTTGGTAATTTATTTTGGTAACTACCTATAGCCCAAGCATCAGTCACCTTTAACCAAGTTAAAGCCTGAATCATGACGGCACAACCTTTCTTTTCATCTGACATAACCACTCCTCAATTTTATTTTTATTTTAACATATTGATTATCAATAATATATCGGCTTATATCTCATAACCGATCTCGAAGTGTACGCATTATTTTTTACAAGTACAAGCTAAAACTGTCTCAAAGCCAATCGGCGCAGTACCTCATTAAACCTATAATTAATGACTCGTTGCGATTATTTTTACTCTAGCAAACTTTCTTTTGCCTACTTGAAAAACATTTTCCGTGGCAACGGGTACTTCTAGTTTGGTATCAGTGACTTTTTCGCCATCTATTTTTACCGCGCCTTGATTAATCATTCTAATAGCTTCTGAAGTACTAGTTGCTAAACCGGCATCTTTTAATAAATTAGCAATGCTATAGCCGGTATTTTCGGTACTTAAGGTCAGCTCATCCATTTCATCAGGTATTGCGCCGCGTTGAAAACGCGCCTCAAAATTTTCTAAGGCTTTTTCGGCAGCAGCGGCATCATGAAAGCGTTCAATGATTTCCTGCGCTAGCTTGACTTTATAATTGCGTGGATTCGCGCCATTTTCGCAGTCTAGTCGCCAGCCATTGATCTCAGTCATAGGGCGAAAACTTAATAGCTCAAAATAGCGCCACATTAAATCATCAGAAATGGACATTAATTTGCCAAACATGTCATCAGCAGGATCTGCGATACCGATGTAATTGTTTAGCGATTTAGACATTTTTTGTACGCCGTCTAAGCCTTCAAGTATCGGCATGGTCATTACCACTTGGGGCTTTTGACCAAACACTTCTTGCAACTGCCTACCGACTAACAAGTTGAACTTTTGATCAGTCCCGCCTAATTCGACATCGGCTTTCATGGCAACGGAATCATAACCTTGTATTAAAGGATATAAGAATTCATGGATAGCAATGGGTTGACCGCCTTTAAAGCGCTTATTAAAATCATCGCGCTCTAGCATGCGCGCCACCGTATGTTTGGCTGCTAATTGTATTAAATCTGCAGGTGACATGGCATTCATCCACGTTGAATTAAACATCACTTGGGTTTTAGCAGGATCTAGAATTTTAAAGATTTGCTCTTGATAGGTTTTTGCATTTTCAAGGACTTGTTCGCGAGTTAAAGGCTTACGCGTGACATTTTTGCCGGTGGGATCACCTATCATGCCGGTAAAATCACCGATCAGAAATAATACCTCGTGACCTAAATCTTGAAACTGCTTTAATTTATTAATGAGTACAGTATGACCCAAATGTAAATCAGGCGCCGTGGGATCAAAGCCTGCTTTAATCCTTAGAGGACGCCCTTCTTGCAACTTTTTAACTAATTCGTGCTCGACTAAAACTTCATCAGTCCCTCTTAATAAAGTCTCTAAAACCTGCTCTTGCAATGTCTTTCTCCAAACTTATTACCTTAAAGGTAATGTTATAAAATTTTTGTTGTGGCTGGCGTGCTGAGCTTCAGCTCAGCTATTTAAAACAGCTAAAGCTGTTTTACTGCAAACTATAAATCATCTTGCCGGCCTGTATCGTATGCGTTACACGGCCTTTGAAGGTTTGCCCCCAAAATGGCGTATTAATACCCTGACTTTTCCAATTATCTGCATTCACTTGCCAGCTTAGTTCGGGATCAAAAACACAGACATCCGCCGCAAAACCCACCGTTAAGGCACCACTATTTAAATGCAGAACCCGGGCAGGATTTTCACTTAATGCTGCTATACCTTGTTCTAAGGTTATAGCACCTTGCTCAACCAACTTGAGCATTAGCGGCAATAGGGTTTCCAATGACGAAACACCCGGCTCTGTTTCTGGGAAGGCACCTAATTTAGCGTCTATATCATGCGGCTGATGGTCTGAACAAATGCTGTTCAAGGTGCCACTCGCTAAACCTTGCTGTAAATACTCTCTATCTTCTTCTGTACGAAAAGGTGGCAACACATGATAACTACTGTCAAAAGGAATCATGTCATTTTCTGTTAAATGTAACTGATGGATAGCGACATCGGCACTAATATTCAAGCCATATTTTTTAGCTTGAAAAATCTTAATGACTGAACGTTTACAACTGAGCTGGCCAAAATGCATACGGCATCCAGTCAGCTCAACGAGCTCCAGACATTGAGCCAGCGCGATGGTTTCTGCTTCTTCTGGAATACTCGGTAAGCCATAGCGAGTGGCAACGGCACCTTCATGAGCGCAACCGTTATTGCCTAGCCAATAATCATTGGGCCTAAACATCACTAATAAATCATGACTTGCGGCATACTCCATGGCTCTTCTGAGTATCAATAAGTTTTTAACAGCTTGCTGGGCATTGCCTACGGCAATACAACCGGCCTGCTTAAGCGATAACATGGAGCTCAACTCTGTACCTTCGAGCTTTCGAGTTAAGGCGGCAATCGGATAGATTTGCGGATAAAGTGCTTTTTCAGCGAGCTCTTTTATTAATTCAGCTACGGCGGGCGTATCAATAACAGGGTTAGTATCTGGCTGCAAACACATAGTGGTTACACCCGCACTCGCTGCTGCGTGCGCTTCACTTTTAAACGTCGCTTTACGACTTTGCCCAGGTTCGCGCAACCGCGTACTTAAATCAATAAATCCTGGGCATATTATTTTATTCGTTGCATCTATAACAGTCGTTGGCTTGAAGCCTGCTGGCTCATGCGTGACAGAAACTATCTTACCTTCAGCAATATAAACATCACCAATACGATTAATGTTATTAGCAGGGTCGATAAGTTGTCCCTGTTTAATCAGTATCTGGTTCATCCTACCGCTCCTTGTTTTTGCATCGCCATGGCCATTATTGCCATACGTATGGCGATACCATTGCTCACTTGCTTAAGTATAACGGACTGCGGACCATCAGCGACTTTAGAATCGATTTCAACGCCTCGGTTAATAGGGCCTGGATGCATAACAATGGCATCGGGCTTTGCTATTTTTAACTTAGCCTCGGTTAAACCAAAACATTTAAAGTATTCACTTTCACTGGGTAATAATGCCGAGGTCATGCGCTCTTTTTGTAACCGTAACATGATGATGACATCAATGTCTTTAAGCCCTGAGGTTAAATCATGTGAGACATTGACGCCTAAGCTTTCAACATGAGACGGCAATAAGGTTTTAGGCGCGATCACCCGAACTTCAGCTGCACCCAAAATATTCAAGGCCTGAATCTGTGATCTAGCCACCCTAGAATGGAGTATGTCGCCAATGATGGCGACACGTAGATTAGTAAAATCTTGTTTGACTTGCCGGATAGTAAACATATCCAACATCGCTTGAGTTGGATGGGCATGCTGGCCATCACCGGCATTAATCACACTGATATGAGGCGCTGTATGTTGAGCAATAAAATGTGCAGCCCCACTAATAGCGTGACGCACCACAAACATGTCTACAAACATAGCTTCTAAATTGCGGATAGTGTCTAGTAAACTTTCACCCTTGGAGGTCGATGACGTGGCAATACTCATGCTCAGCACATCGACTGATAAACGCTTGGCTGCCAATTCAAAAGTTGTTCGAGTGCGTGTGCTATTTTCAAAAAACAGATTAACAATAGTTTTGCCACGCAGCAAAGGTACTTTTTTAATCTGTTGATCATTCATGCCGATAAACGATTCGGCGATATCCAAGATCTCTGTTAATAAGGTTTTGTTTAAACCATCAATACTCAAAAAGTGTTTGAGTTTGCCTTCAGAATTAAGCTGGATATTTTCAATCATGGTTTAAGCCACCGCATCAAGTGTTTGTAAATCAATACTCAAGGGATTAGGACCCATTAATTTGATACGCTGACCTGCATTCAACTTAATGCTAGTGCCTACACAATCTGGACATAAGGGAATTTGCTTGCCGTCACGCTCTATCAATACGGCTAAAACCACTTGATTGGGTCGGCCATAATCAAAGATTTCATTGAGAGCGGCGCGTATGGTTCTTCCTGTATAAAAAACATCATCTATCAGAATAATATCGCGACCTTTAATATCCTGAGGCAATTGACTGGGCTTTACATTGGGATTAACGCCGATTTGCGAGAAATCGTCGCGATAAAAGGAGATGTCGAGTAAGGCTAAATCCTCACGAATGCCTAGCCTTTGATGTAACTGCTTAGCAACCCATACACCGCCCGTGCGTATACCGATCATCAGCGGGTC
>CAMDOP010000259.1 GCA_945903675.1 Crenothrix polyspora | reverse complement strand
TTTGCGCAGCCTTTAGAAAGTATCCAAAGAAAAGGCGGCTCGATTGCAGCACAACCTGCGCTCCTCGGTTTTGTCGGGCACCTTTGGGCTAATCCCAACAAAACCTGCGGTGCTCGGCGCGGCAAACGAGAGTAAAACAACGTTACTGCGTAACATCAGTTAGTAACTCAGCAAGTACCGATTTTAAGGCATTCATATTATGTTTACTAAAACCCTACCGATCATTTTTACCTATACTCAATTATTTACTCGGCTAGAAGCGGGTATATTTTTAGCCAGTCTATTTTTGCTAGTGTATTGCTATACGCCAGCGGTTAAAAGTACTTGGCGAGATAGCTCGTTTAATGGTTGGTATCAAACCTTATATTCAGCTTGGTTAGGTGAAAGTTCATTGTGGCGGGCTTTTTGGCCTTTCTTTGTCTTAGTTAATGTCATACTTTATTACATTGATTACCGCGCAATGACCGAAACCTATACGATTGCCAGTTGGAAAACGGTGCATGGTATGTTATTACTACCCATCGTGTGGTGGACGCGTTCGGTTTGGGTGTGCTCACAAAATTCGCGTTATAAACTATTCAGTAGCGCTGCTCGCACGCTGACTCTTTATCTATTGCTAGAGTTTATTTTACGGTTTTATATCAGTACTCAGATACCCCAGACATTTTTTGACTGCCGCTTGTTAACATTAGAGTATGGCGACTGTATCTAAGTTAACGGGCTACCAATTTAAGACGGGACACTAGCTTAAGCGTCTACTTTTAGACCATAAGTATCTACACAAGTAAAATTTGCGTATAGACCAAACCCCAGTGATGTAAATCCTGAAACTGAAGTTATAACCCCCCGTAGGGGCGTATTGCATACGCCCTTTTTATAGGGTGTGTTTTATAAGGGCGTATGCAATACGCCCCTACGAATTTTTAGCAGCTAAGGCTTCGATATTCCGTTTGGCTAAGCTATCAATCACTGCTGATAAAGAGCCCTTGGTTTGCACTTCGCTACTAAAAGTGGTGCGGTAATTAGTGATTAAACTCACACCTTCAATCATAATGTCGTAAGCTTTCCATTCACCGTCAGCTAATAACATGCGGTAATGAACGGCGACAGGTTGCAGGCCTGGTTGTAATACTTCAGTTTTTACGACGGTTTTAATTGCGCCTTCTTCCATTTCTAAGGGTAAAAAGCGTATAGACCAGTCTTTAAATTCCACAAAAGCACGAGAATAGGTTCTAACTAACAGCGTTTGAAATTCTTTTTTAAAGCGAACTTGTTCTTCAGGCGTTGCTGAATTCCAAAGTTTGCCTAATACTAAGGCAGAAATCTTATCGAAATCGGTATGAGGCAAAATGGCTTCATTAACAAATTTATTAACGTTAGCAAAGTCTTTGATAAAGGCTTTATCTTGCATTTTATGTTGTAATTTTGTTGAAGCGCTTTCGATGGCAAGTTGTGGGGCAGATAACTCTGCTGCCAAGATGCGAGTAAGCGGCATTAATGCCAGTAATGCTGCAAGAAAACTTAACAAAGTGTAGCGTCTAACGTTCATAAAACCCTCTAAGTTAAAACTAGTTTATAGTTACTCTATATTTGAATAGGGGTCAGTACGATCCCTGATACAATAAATCTTCGTTGTATAGATCATAATGCGGTTTTTAGGCCTTAACTTATGATTTTTCTAAACCCATGAATAGGATTAAGATGCCCTATAATAACATTAATTTTCCTAGTACACGCATGAGAAGAATGCGCTATAACGATTTCTCTCGACGTTTAATGCGTGAAAACCACTTAACGGTTGATGATTTAATTTATCCTGTGTTTGTTACCGAAGGTGTTAAGCAAAGAGTTGCTATTGCTTCTATGCCTGGCGTAGAGCGTGTTTCTTTGGACATTTTGTTGGCAGAAGCCGAAGAAATAAGTCGGCTAGGTATTCCCGCTATTGCCTTGTTTCCAGTTGTATCTAGTGATAAAAAATCAGATGATGCGGCTGAAGCCTATAATCCAGAAGGCTTAGCGCAATGTACTGTCAGAGCCTTAAAAAAAGAATTCCCTGATTTAGGTATTATTACCGACGTTGCTTTAGATCCCTTTACTAGTCATGGTCAAGATGGTTTGATAAATCAAGCTGGTTATGTCATGAATGATGAAACCATTGATGTTTTAGTAAAACAAGCCTTATCTCATGCCCAAGCCGGTGCTGATATAGTCGCACCCTCAGATATGATGGATGGACGCATTGGTGCGATAAGACAGGCACTAGAAGCTCATCAGTATATTCATACCTTAATATTGGCCTACTCGGCTAAATACGCCTCCAGCTTTTATGGGCCGTTTAGAGAGGCCGTGGGTTCGGCGGCTCAGTTAGGTAAAAGCAATAAATACAGCTATCAAATGGATCCTGCCAACTCTGATGAAGCCCTGCGTGAAATTCTGTTAGATATACAAGAAGGCGCAGATATGATCATGGTCAAGCCTGGCATGCCTTACTTAGATATTATTCGCCGCGTTAAAGAACAGTATGGCGTCCCCACCTTTGCTTATCAGGTCAGTGGTGAATACGCCATGATCAAAGCCGCTGCACAAAATGGTTGGTTGGATGAAAAACAAGTGGTATTAGAATCTTTGTTAGCCTTTAAACGCGCTGGTAGTGATGCCATTCTGACTTATTACGCTAAATCTGTCGCGCAATGGTTACAAGCATGAATGCTATAGATCGTTATGCTGTCTTAGGACAACCTATTGCTCACAGTAAATCACCTCGCATACATCAATTATTTGCCGAACAAACGGGTGAGTGTTTGCAATATAGCGCATTAGAAGTCCCTGCTGAGCAATTTACCGATGTTGTAACATCGTTTTTTGCGAACGATGGCAAAGGTTTAAATTGCACTGTGCCGTTAAAGGAATTAGCTTGGGCTTATGCAGAATGTAAAACGGAACGCGCTCAACTTGCAAAAGCCGTCAATACCTTAGCCTTACAGAAAGATGGTTCTGTTTTGGGTGATAACACCGACGGTATAGGTCTAGTCACCGATTTAAAGCATAATCATGGTATTGTCTTATCAGGTCGACGCATCTTGATCTTGGGGGCAGGGGGCGCAAGTCGTGGCATTATCCTGCCGCTTTTGGAGGAAGTGCCAGAGTTTATAGTCATTGCTAATCGCACTCTCGCTAAAGCCCAACAGTTAGTGACTGAATTTGCAGGCAAGGGTAGCGTAAGCGCTTGTAGTTATACTGATTTAAAAGGGCAGTCCTTTGATTTAATTATTAATGCCACGTCTAGCAGTTTGACGCATGAGTTGCCACCCTTGCCCGAAGGATTGTTAGCCAATCAGGGCAGTTGTTATGGTTTAGCCTACAGCAATAAAGCCACTGTCTTTGTAATTTGGGGCTTAGAAAATAAGGCCTTAAAAAGTTTAGATGGCTTAGGTATGTTGGTAGAGCAAGCCGCAGAGGCCTTCTATATCTGGCGTGGTATACGTCCTAAAACGGCACCAATTATTGATTTACTAAATGCGGAGCGGTACTTTGCGACACAGTTATGAACCTGCATTCAAGTATTCATTTTTCAATGATACATAATGCTCAGCAGAATATTCTAAGTAGGCTTTTTCACTTTCTGTTAATGGCCTCATTGCTTTAGCGGGTGAGCCGACATATAAAAAACCGCTTTCCAAGTGTTTGCCGGGTGGCACTAAAGATCCTGCACCCAACATTACAAAGTTATCTAGCACAGCATCATCCATAATGATGGCACCTATACCGACAAGGCAATAATCGCCAATAGTACAGGCATGTACGACGGCTCGATGACCAATGGTTACACCCTTACCTATAGTTAAAGGATGACCATAGACTGAATATTTGCCAGCATGTGAAACGTGCAGCACTGCACCATCTTGAATATTCGTGCCTACACCTATAGTGATGCTTTCCACATCGCCTCTGAGTACAGCGGTAGGCCAAATAGAGACGTCATCGTCTAGTGTGACATTACCGATGACCACAGCACTCTCATCGATATAAACGGAGTTGCCTAAAATGGGACGATTATTGTTAAAGGCTCTAAGTGACATGATTAAGACTGAGTTATTAATAGCGATAAAAGCATAATATTGACACAACTAACTTATTTAGTGATAGTGATTTCCATTTATGTCTATATTCAAAGTGATTGCCAATGCTACTTTTAAAAAATTATTCCTAAGGGAATCTATGAAAGTCATACAAGGAGACGGCTTTAGCGCCGAGATCATTCGATCTTCTAAAAGAAAAACATCAGCCATAAAAATACAAAAAGGACTTGTTTATGTCATGGTACCTAAAGGCTTAAGTCAAGTCGCCATTGAATCCTTAGTCATTAATAAAACGCGCTGGATTATAGAAAAACTCACGCATCAGCAGGGTTTATTGGCCTTGCCAGCGAAGACTTTTAGCACAGGTGAGCGTCATGCTTATTTAGGCTGTGAGTATGTGTTATCGATAGTCACAGGGCTTACTCCAGGCATTAAGCTTGAGCAAGATCAGTTGATCGTTACCGTGCGCGATCAAAGCCTAGCGTGTACCGCTATCATTAAAGCCTTGTTAATTAACTGGTACAAAAAGCAGGCGGTTATCGTTTTAACGCTTAAAAGCCAGCAATGTGCTGCGATTATGGGTGTTCATCCTACCAGTATCACTATTAAAACCTACAAGGCGCGCTGGGGTAGTTGTAGTTTGTCCGGCGCTATACAGTTTAATTGGAAGTTGATGATGGCACCTGATAACGTGGTTAATTATGTGGTTGTTCATGAGCTCTGTCATCTTTTGCATCACAATCATTCACCGGCTTTTTGGGCAGCAGTAGCTCGCTATTGTCCAGATTACCGCATTCATAGTGCCTGGTTGAAGAATCATGGTGCTAGATTAGAGGTTTAATTGTGTAGCCAAGATTTAAACAAAGGCAAACTTATGACTAGCAACTTATCACTACGATTATGTCGGGTTACGCTGTCGCTAACCCGACCTTGTATGATCAAAATTAATAAATTACTAAAAGATCAAGTAAGCTTTAACCGTTTATTGGGAGGCCGTCCCGACCTTAGGACTGGTTATTAATATAATCAGAGCCTGTG
>CAMDOP010000258.1 GCA_945903675.1 Crenothrix polyspora | reverse complement strand
TAAAGCATGATGTGCAGCGCTATGCCCACAGATTAAATGTGCAGAACCACTGCCGACACCATACTGATCGACGGCAGTTTTAAAAGCACTTACCACATTGGGATGATTAGCCAAGCCCAGATAATCATTGCTGCAAAAGTTAAGCACCGCTTTACCATCAACTTGCAGATAGATACCTTGCGGCGAGTTTATAACCCGCCGATTACGATACAAGCCTTGGTTAGCAATGCTTTCTAGTTCATTAGATAACTGTGAAAAAGCCAGTGTCATTAGGCGTAACTTGAACCGCCAGAATAAACACCTAAGCGTGCAAATAACGCTAGATCATGATTAGTCATAGGATTATCAGTGGTCAATAACTTATCACCATAAAAAATCGAGTTAGCACCGGCTAAAAAACACAAAGCCTGCATTTCATCGCTCATTTTGCTGCGACCGGCTGACAAACGCACGCGCGATTTAGGCATCATGATTCTTGCGACCGCTAATGTGCGTACAAATATAATCGGATCTAACTGTTCCGTACCCATTAACGGCGTACCTTCAACCTGCACCAACATATTGACCGGCACACTTTCAGGATGCTTAGGCATATTGGCTAACTGTATTAACAATTGAGCACGATCAACATCGGTTTCGCCCATACCAACAATACCGCCACAACAGACATTAATGCCGGCATCTCTAACACGCTCTAGAGTATCTAACCTATCTTGATAAGTACGTGTAGTAATCACTTCAGAATAATAATCTTCGGAGGTATCCAGATTATGATTGTAGTAATCTAAACCACCTTCTTTTAAGCGTAGCGTTTGCGCATCAGTCAACATGCCTAAGGTGACACAGGTTTCCATACCCATTGCCTTAACGCCTTGAACCATTTCAATGACTCGTTCTACATCTTTATCTTTAGGTTGACGCCAAGCAGCACCCATGCAAAAACGTGAAGCACCTTGATCTTTAGCTTGTTGGGCAGCTTTCAATACAGCATCGACAGGCATCAAGGCTTCGGGTGTTAAACCCGAATCATAACGCGCACTTTGTGGACAATAACCGCAATCCTCTGAACAAGAACCCGTCTTAATACTTAATAAGCTGCTAATTTGAACTTCATTCGGATCAAAATGCTCTCTATGAACAGTTTGCGCTTTAAAGATCAAATCATTAAAAGGTAAACCATAAAGGGCTTGCACTTCATCCAACTGCCAATCATGACGTAAGCTAAGTGAATTAGGATGGTTAATGGCAGGGTTTGCAGACATGCTGATAATCTCCAACTACAAATTAAGGGTAAACGTGACAAACAAAAATCTTATTCGTCAACCGGTAAGTATCAATAAGGGATACAACTGGATCGATATTATACAGGATTACCTGCTCCCGCCTATCTGCATCTTATGTGGCAATGCTGGCACTAAAGGTCGAGACCTTTGCAGTCACTGTTCTCAACGTTTACATAGAAACACACTTTGTTGTTATAAATGCGCTGAAATACTTGAGCCACCCGCCTCATACCCGATGCTTTGCGGGCATTGCTTAAGTGCCACACCGGCCTTTGATGAAACCTATGCCCCCTTTACTTATCAAGGTGAAATACGTCATTTAATTACCACCTTAAAATTCGGCGCTCATTACAAGAACGCCCGTTTACTGGGCTTATTATTAGCGGATCATTTAAAACTAACTGCCCAAAGACCCGACCTGATTTTGCCCGTGCCTTTGCATAAAGCGCGCTACCAAGAACGCGGATTTAATCAAGCCATTGAAATCGCCAAAACAGTCGCTAAAGAATTGCAGCTACCCCTAGATCTGCATAGCTGCCTTAGGCATAAGAACACACCACATCAATCGGCGTTGACTGCCAAACAACGTCGCAAGAACATCAAACAAGCCTTCTCTATGACTCAAGCTATTCCAGTGCAACACATTGCCCTGCTAGATGATGTAATGACCACAGGCTCGACCGCGCATGAATTGGCCAGCCTATTAAAAGCCGCAGGCGTAAGTCGAGTGGATGTTTGGGTCATTGCTAGAGCTTGATCTTATCAACTGATGTTTCGCAGTCATTCAGCGATTTATAAAAAAAAAAATAATGAGATCGCTATCGCGACGATGTGTTAATCGGGTATTCGCACCCGAAGGCGGCTCGATTACCGCTGCTTCCTGCGCTCCTCGGTTTTGTCGGGGGTCGGCGAGGCAAACGAGGAAAAAGCGCCGTTACTGCGTAACATCGGCTATTAATTAAAGTAACTTAACTAGGGCGGCAACAATACCCACCTGAGCCAACAACATGCCCGCTATCCATTTAATCAGATCATATTTAATATCACTTATTCTTGCATCAAGACGCAGCTCAGATTCACGTATATCACGGCGTAAAACTTCTATATCTTGTTGCGTGGCTATTTCAGCTTGACTAGATGCGGCTTTAAATGCGCTTGCCACCGCTTCGGCCTGAGGTTGCTCAAAGCCGGCATCTTGTAAGGTTCTTATAAACTGATGAGTATCAAAAGTGATAGTCGTCATGGCGTGTCTCCTTTAAATAGTTACTCGCAAAAATAAACGCTTGCCTCTAGTTTGTCAAACCGTTAATTACAGAAAGCTTGGTTAGCTGTTTTAACTCTTTATAATTCTAGTATCTTCTCTGTGCATACCTACACGATCACATACCCAATATTCAACAAGTTTTATTGAGCAAATGCACCGAATTCATATAATCACTTTTCTATCTTTTTTAATGACAATTTTAGTTTTATAACCTATTGTGCCCTCCATGCTCATTCTTTTTATAAATGAGTACGCCTGAAAAGTTAAGGCAAACTGATGACTCAATACAATTACTTTCTATTACTTATAAACACATGGAATTACCAGGAAATACTCGACATAGGTTCGCCGTTGCACCGATGTTGGATTGGACTAATCGGCACTGCCGCTATTTTCATCGACTCATTACCAAGCAGGCCTTGTTATATACTGAGATGGTGACTACCGGCGCTATAATACACGGCGGCAGCCATCGCTTTTTGCACTATTCGCCTATAGAAAACCCAGTTGCCTTTCAATTAGGCGGCAGTAATCCTAAAGATCTCGCTCTTTGCGCCAAGATGGTTGAAGACTATGGTTATGCGGAAGTTAATCTCAATGTCGGTTGTCCTAGTGATCGTGTACAAAATGGTCGTTTCGGTGCTTGCTTAATGGCTGATCCGCAGCTGGTTGCTGACTGTGTTGCAGCCATGTCTGAAGCCGTTTCAATTCCCGTTACCGTAAAATCAAGAATTGGTATTGATGAACAAGATTCTTACCCTGAACTGGTACACTTTGTATCGACCATTAGCAAAGCGGGTTGTAACACGTTTATTGTTCATGCCCGCAAAGCATGGCTGAGTGGTTTATCACCCAAACAAAATCGTGACATCCCCCCTTTACGATATGATGTGGTCTATCAATTAAAAAAAGATTTCCCCGATTTAACCATCATTATTAATGGTGGCATTACCACCCTAGAACAAGCCGAACACCATCTGACTCAGGTTGATGGCGTGATGATGGGGCGAGAAGCCTATCACAACCCTTATATCTTGGCAGATGTTGATCAACGGATTTTTGGCGTGACTCATGTAGCGTTGTCACGTTCTGCTGTCATAGAACAGTTAATGCCCTACTTGCAAGAGCAACTTAAAACCGAAGCACGCTTAAACAGCGTATCACGACACATCTTGGGCTTGTTTCATGGTGAACCTGGCGCTCGAGGCTGGCGTAGATATATCAGTGAAAATGTCAGTCGACTCGGTGCAGATGAACAAGTCATACTCGAAGCCTTAGCCTATACTAGATAACAAACCAGCAAAAACCTTAGAGTTCACCGTAGAATGTCGTTATACTGAAAACCTTTTACGATTGCAGTATTTTAATAAACATACAGAGTATAGGATGTGCCGACGCAGGAGGCGCATCAAACGATGTATTATGCGAATGTTGCGCTCAAACCATAGAGCATCCTATAGACCTAACTACACTCAGAGTAAACGCAGTGAAATTAACAACCACCGATCATCGCTCAGACAGCGCAGGATTAACCTACATATACCCCGTCATTTCAAGGCGTATGGGCGGTTTATCCATCGGCATTAACTTTAATACCAACAATGCCTGTAATTGGCGCTGTATTTATTGTCAAGTACCTGACTTAAAAATCGGTGCCGCTCCTAAGATGGATTTTGAGTTACTAGAACAAGAATTACGAACTTTTCTTAACGATGTTAAAGAAGGCGACTTCTATGATCGTTATGATGTTTCTGCTGACAAACGCATCATTAAGGACATTGCCATTGCCGGCAATGGCGAACCCACTAGCCTAAAAGACTTTGCCGCCGCAGTAGAATTGATCGGGAAAATAGCCACCGAGGCGGGTATATTTCCAGACAGTCCCTATGTATTGATTACCAATGGTAGTCTAATCCATCAAACTAATGTTCAAGCCGGCTTAAGAGCACTGAAAACTTATGGCGGTGAAGTTTGGTTTAAATTCGATAGCGCCACCGAAGAAGGTAGAGCCTTAACTAATCATGCCAGCCAAAGTAGCAAAACCAGCCTTAACAATTTACTGCTATCGGCTTCGTTATGCCCAACTAAATTACAAATCTGCTTAGTTGATTATGATGAACAAGGTTTTTCAAACAAAGAAAGACTCGCTTTTATCGACTTATTCAAGACCCTCAAACAATTAGACTGCCAGCTAGAAGACATTTTACTGTACACCATCGCTAGACCTTCTTTACAGCCAGAAGCCATAAAGATTCGGCCTTTAGATACAGCAATATTAAATGATTTCGCCGCAGAAATTCGGCTATTAGATTATAAAGTTTCGGTTACTGCATAGTTTGTAGTTTGTAGATACTCTGTTCAAAGTCAAAGGTATTTACGTTCATTTTTCACTATACGGCCGAGACCGGAATTTTATAGAAACGTGTATTATCGAAAGGTTCGTCATTTTTCAACATCCCGTGAATTGCGTGAATTAATTTTCTCATAATGGCACAGACAGCCTGTAACGGTTTTTTGCCATTAGCCACAAGATGTTGGAAATAAGCCCTTACATGGGGGTCGTGTTGTTTGGCACTTAAAGCTGGCAT
>CAMDOP010000257.1 GCA_945903675.1 Crenothrix polyspora | reverse complement strand
AAAGGCGTTTCAAATCCTTCTAAAGTAAGCTGAGTTTGGCTATGTATTCGGATCATAAGTGCACGGGTTTTGTGAGGTGAAACTCAATTTCTATGAACTTATTATATCATTTATTTGCAATATATTTAATCGTCGTCGCTCTTGTAGCTACATTTCTCTTTAGGTATGAGATTGTTAGTGTCAATGCTGGGGATGGGCCTAGTTACGCCTATCGCTTAGATCATTGGACTGGGAGTATGAAAATATTACGTGGTGTAAATTCAAGTCCGGTAGGAGAATACGAAGCGTCTAAGTAATAGAGGTCTACGAATCCATATAAATGATTCTAAAGCAATACCCGCCTGAGCAACCTCCAATCGCTACAGAGGATATTGAGGTTAATTCTAATAAGTTTTATTTAAATGGAGTGACAAAGCGTAATAGGGGACGAAAGCGTAATAGGGGACGTACCACGTTTATATTTTTAAAAAAGAAAGGGGGCTGACCCCTTTAACTCAAACTATGGTTGAAACCTTGCGCAAATAAGCCAAAGTTGAAATTTTAGTTCATTTAAACAAGTAATAGCGAATTATCCTAAACTCAAAATCACCAGCTAGCTGATTTTGAGGTGACGCTAAAAACAACTCATTAATATAAAATGATGCATTGATACTTCCTTATTTGGACCTTATAAAGTTATGAAAAAATTAAATTTCGCATTCTTTGTTGGTGACGGATTTTATCCCCCATTCGATCCCAGTATTATTGAATTCATAGAGCAAGATAGTGAAGGTAGCTTATTATTCGATACATTTTATTATTTATATGCAGCCGTCAATTATGAATTTTCATCACCCGGTAATTCAGTTGGACGAGTATTGGCAGTTGATTTAAATTGGCGTTATTGTGTTCATCACCCATTAGAGACTACTAAGTTTCATAGGTATTCTAAAGGCAATGATTCGTTAAATAAGGAATATGATAATTTGATGCTTCAATTGTTAGATATCGCTTTTACTTATCGATTTAGAACACTAACTGATGAGCAATTATCGTTTTTAAAAACAATAGATGCTTCAAAAGGTTGTCATTTACATTCATCCAATCTTACTAACGATGGAATGAGCGTATTTTTAAACAGCTATACCAATCTTCCTCCATCAATAATAGATAGTTTTTATTTTTAAAGTCTTTACTCGCACACGAAGTCCGTAAGTCGTAGGGTGGTTTCGCGACAGCAAAACGCCTCACGCCCGTAAGCTTGAAAACAATCGAACAAAAAAACCTCACTAATAATAGGGGACGTACCACGTTTATATTTTTAAAGATGATTAACCGGAAGTGTAGATTAATAACGGTGTTTTTACCTCTCAAGCGAGACGGGGTGTCTCAAACGTTTAATATTGCAACTATCGTTGAAAAGTAGCCTCGATAAAAAGAAGTGGAATAAAGAGAGTCGGCGCTACCGCCCCGAATCCACTCTGCATTGATCTTCTGTGCAGCCGTATATGGCTGCATCTTCATAAACCATGGTCTGTCCCTTATTATGCGTTTTATCAACCGAAGAATAAATACCTATACAGGTTAGTTTAAACGCCTATAATCCAGCTCATGAAAAAACCCCATGATAGTAGTTATAAGTTTCTGTTTTCTAACCCAGAATTAGTGCGTGACCTTATCATGGGCTTTATCCCTGATGAATGGTTACAATCTCTGGATTATTCAACCCTTGAAAAAATGCCCTGTTCTTATATCACAGAAGATCTCAGAGAACGTGCGGATGATATCGTCTGGCGAGTTAAAGTGCAGGGAGATTGGGTGTACTTGTATCTGTTGATAGAGTTTCAAAGCCGTGTTGATAAATATATGGCGCTTCGTATGATGGTTTATGTTGGCTTGTTGTACCAAGATTTAATCAAAGAAGGTCATGTAAAAGGCTTGTTACCGCCGATTTTACCGATTGTTTTATATAACGGTAATCGAACTTGGACAGCTAAAACAGATATTGCGGATTTAATACCAGTGTTACCTCCTTTTCTGGCCAGCTTTACACCGCATTTAAAATATCATCTGATTGCAGAGAATGCTTATTCTGATACAGAACTGGCGTCACTTAAAAACTTAGTGGCAGCCGTATTTCGATTTGAACAGTTCAGTGAGCCGACCACTATCATAGAGTTAATCGGCCTATTAAACGACTGGTTAGAAGATAGACCCGATTTAAAGCGTGTATTTGCTATCTGGATCAGAGCAACGTTGAAAAGAAAGAAAAACTACGCTATCGTACTTCCCGAAGTGGATGATTTACAGGAGATTAAAGTTATGTTTGGTGATCGATTAGAACTATGGGCTGAAGGCCTTAAAGCTGGAGCAAAAGTTGAAGGAAAACAAGAGGGTAGGCAAGAAGGTAGGCAAGAAGGTAGGCAAGAAGGTGAAATGCTCATATTACAACGCTTATTAGCTAAGCGCTTTGGCGCTATTCCAGCCGACAAAATTAGTTTAATCTCCAAGGCCTCAGTTGATGAAATTGAACACTGGGCTGACCGAGTGTTCGATGCTAAACAACTCTCTGATATATTCAATGATTAACCAGTAATCCGCTTGACCAGGATTAACTGATTTTATTATCTAGTTGTTCATGATGACTTTTCCAAGTCGGGATCTTCACTCCAAGCACGAAGGAGAGTTGCTTGAATCTTTTTCTCGAAACGAGTGATTATTCGCGTATGAGGACGTAAGTCAATGGGTGATTTGATAGCAATCTGAAGAAAAATCGCAATATCGAAAACAATCGAACAAAAAAGCCTAACTAGGAAAAAATTAGGCAAGAATGCTTTAAACAGTAGTCTGTCCCTGATACTCCTCTTGCAGCAATACCCTAACCGCCCAAACACGTATAGTCCGAAGTCTAGCCGCTAAAAACCACTTTAAAGCCAGCCACCCATGCCCCACTAATGGCAATCGACACGGCAGTTGCCCGGGTTATGTCATAGATCATATCCAAGCTTTAGCCTGTGGCGGTGCAGATGCCCCTAGAAACATGCAATGGCAAAGCATAGCAGCAGGAAAAGAAAAAGATGCATGGGAACGTATAGGGTGTAAGACTAAGCCCACTATAAAACTAGCTGCAATCAGCATGGATTATTACCTTGGAGCTAAGGGCGGTGTGTTACACCTATAGCAAACGCGCTAAAAAGCGCTATGTTGATCCTAGTTTTTGTAGAGACAAAAGCTAAGCATAATTATTTCATAAAACACAGTGACGAATAATGCTCGCTAAAGACGTATTTTTTGACTAAAGGTGGCAGATTTGTAGCTTCGTTTATGGTGCATAGGCGCTACTGCGCCGAATCCACTCTGCATTGATCGATAGCATGGTGGTATATGGCGGTATCTTCATAAACCAAGCTCTGCGCCTTATTATTCATTTAAAAATACCCTTGTATAAGCTATCCGTCACAGCCATAATGATTAAAATAATCATTTTAACCATTACGGATTTAATACAATGATCAATATGACGTCAACAGAAGCCAAAACACATTTTGGTGCATTACTCGATATGGCTCAACGCAACCCAGTGACTATCCAGAAAAAAGGTCGTCCCGTCGCAGTCATACTCTCTGAAAGTGAATACAAGGCTTACCAACAGTTAAAATTACAAGTATTGCAAAACGATTTAAATGCCGGCATTCACCAAGCCGACCAAGGACTATTAGTTGATAGCGACACAGCTTTCAATGGTCTCATTTAAAACTACATGATCATGATGGCAAGCGCAAAGTTTACCCCACTGGTTCTAAACGATTTAAAAGAAATACATGATTTCATTGCCAAAGATAAATCCAGAATTGCATCTCAATATATGGCAATGCTAAAGCAAAAATGCGAACTATTAGCAAGTTCGCCCGGGCTTGGGGTACAGAAAGAAGAATACTGCAAACTGTATAAATTCCCAGTCGATTCGTATTTAATTTTTTATCGCCCTGCGCAAACAGGCATCGATGTTATACGTATCCTTCACGGAAACAGAGACATTGATAGTATTTTAAACTCTCAAAGATAAAGCCAAATCACCTACATAATAGAAGTGTGTGTGATTATTCGCTTATGGTGGATAGGCGCTCCACTCTGTATTTATTTGCTGCCGTATATGGCTGCATCTTTATAAACCGTGGTCTGTCCCTTATTAAGCCCCGTACTTTTAATCACACCCTATAACATCTAATGGGCTACCAACTTAAAGCGGGACAGCTTCAGCGCAGACGAAAGGCTCAGGGCGAAAGACTAAGCCTAGGAGGCTAGCAACTTAAGGCGTGACAGGTACTAGACTTAACCCTTTGCCCTTTGCCCTTCGCCTTTCGTCCTTTGTCTGTGCTTAGAAGAACCCTGTTTAAAAGTGAATGATTAAGCTAGTGTCCCGTCTTAAATTGGTAGCCATCTAATGGTAAAGAAAAAATAGCGAGTGATTTAAAATCATGAAACAATTTTTCTCTAGCGAGGCTTTACATATTATATTTATCAGCTATGCTGCATATACATTGTTTATCCATCACGGAGAAGAAAATGACTGTCACAGTTGCAAAATGGGGTAATAGCCTTGCCGTCCGCATTCCAGCTTCTGAGGCCGCAAAAGCGGCCTTAAAAGAAGGTGACCAAGTTGATTTAACTGCCACACAAAAAGGGCAGTTAATCATCCAAAAAATAAACAAAGACGTTAATTTTGATCATTTATACGCAAAAATGACAAACGACAATACTCATTCAGAAATCGATTGGGGCGTATCCGTGGGACGCGAGAATATAGAGTGGTAAGTATGAGTGACTACATTCCTGAGCGTGGTGATCTGGTCTGGCTAAGTTTTGATCCGCAAAAAGGCAGTGAACAAGCCGGTTTTAGACCCGCACTCGTATTATCTCGTGCCGCTTATAACCGTTTCGGCCTATGTTTGCTGTGTCCAATAACTTCAAAAATAAAAGACTATCCTTTCGAAGTCGTTTTGCCCAACGATTCAACTATTCAAGGTGCTGTTTTATGCGATCAAATTCGCTCAGTTGACTGGCGTGCGCGTCGCATTAAAAAATCAGGAGAAGTATCATTGAACACCCTTGATAACGTGACCTCTTTTTCATCTGGCCTTGTACAAGGAAAATAGAGGGTATTATTTT
>CAMDOP010000256.1 GCA_945903675.1 Crenothrix polyspora | reverse complement strand
CTATTATCGACGTATAGACAGATAAAACCGGAGGGGTAAGATAACGCGCAAAAGAGTCATTAAATTGTGATAATGTGAATCCCCGAACCTCCTTAAGATTTACGGTGATTTTTTTTGATTCAATTCCATAAGGTTCTAGCTGTTTTTTAAATTGTCTTGGAACAATCGGACTCCCTCGATTATAGGTTAGCCAAGGTGCTTCCTCGTCGTCACATAGCGCCTCTATCAAATCCGTTGTAGATATTTTATTGATACGCCGACTTTCAAAGACTGATTGAATATCACTTAACAGCTCATTGCCAGCGCTGACAGTATTTTCGCCCGAACTCTCTGATAACTTTAATGCCGCGCCTAGTGCTTTGCTTATCCACTCATTGCCAGCACATGACGCAATAGCCAGCATACCGTCCCAGTTATCCTGATCTCGGTCTGATAGCGCATCGGGTAGGTCTGGGCGCGATATTCTCACTTGTCCAGAATAGTCCTTTGCAAATCTTGCTAACTTTGACGCTAGTCCAGTGAATAGGTCGGGGTCGGCATGACGTAAACGACTAACGCTTTCACCCGATAGTTTTCGACGTAGATTAAAGATGACACCACGACTCATTGTGGAATCGGGCAAGTGTTTCTCAAGTTTTATCCCAGCTAATGCTTTGGCTGAATAAACAGAAAACACTGTAGGCTCGAATGAATCACCAACAGATTCACTTCGTAACACAAAACCTCCACGAGCATAGCCAGCGTTAACCATGCCATGTAGCTCTGGGTTATCTCCAAAGAAGGTATCAGCTTCATCAATTAAAATTGTAGGTGACCAAAGCTCGACGGCCCTAAATAGGGCGGAGGCTGAGGCATTGGCAGCTGGAAGGGGTCTATATGATAATTTACCAATTACATTGAGTAGCTGTGTTTTTCCACATGCACGCTCTGGCGCGTTAATGATTGCTAATGGCGCTATTTCAATTACATCAACAAAGTATGTCAGTGCGCACCATAGCGCCGCTGCCTGAGCCTGATGCTCGTCTAATACAATAAATTGCTGTATTGCGCGTGTCACCTCGTTAAGTAGCTGGGTTGGATTAATCTGGTATGGATACGGCTCAATGGTTGGGAATGGTAACTTGCTAGTTTTTTCTGTCGACTTTGCTGCTTTTACTTCGGCATCTAATACAGCAGGTCTAATGCCAAGCTCCTTAGCTTTAGCGACTCTTGCACGGTCATACGCAACTGGCTTTAATAATGCTAGCTTGCGGATAGTTTCATTATCAATAACAGTTGGAGCTTCCTGCTGTTTATTTAAGAACTCGTCGCTTTTATCATCTAAACTCATGATCTGGTTTCCTTTGCGATCGCGTTAATAGTACATTCGGCGAGTAGCACTCTCGTTACATCATTGGGTGATAAGCCTTGATAATCTAATAATTGCCTAATAGCTAGGCTCATAATTAAAGCCTCGCCAACTAGGCGATCAAACAGTTCATACTTATTGAAGCGTGGCGGCTTTGAGCCTTTTTGATATTTAGTGTTGATTGGCATCAAGTCCGATAACTCAAGGCCAATGGCTGCAACTACATCAGATACGGCACAGCCACTAAAACAATGTATTAATATCTTACCGTCATCAGTTTGTTTAATTGCAAGTGACGGTGATTTATCAGGATGGGCAGGACAACAAGCTAACCATTTTCTGCTACCATTTGACTTAACCTTATCTAGCTTTGATAGCAGGGCTTCGATGCTCATCAGCGCCCACCTTCTTTTAAAAATTCGCACTGGGCTAAAATTTCAGCCCTGTCTTGCTCATCTTGAGTCAATAAAAATAACAGTGCTTTTATTGCGTGCAAGATAGGGAAAAGAGGGCTAGCAACTAAAGATGTGTTAACGATTCTTATAGCTATAGCTATAATGTTTTCATCAGTAGGTGCTGTGGCTGTATCGTGCAGCAAGGTAGTAACTGTGTTCATGAGCTTGAGCGGATGCTCATAATCATTAAACAGATGTATTTTTGCGCTAGCTACAGCAGAAGGGGCGGCTAGTCTATTCATAGTTAAGCCACCTGCTCAGATGTGGACCTTTGCACTTGGCACGTATCTAGCCAATCAAGCACATCAGTCTTTTTATATTTAACAGCGCGACCAACCTTAATAAAGGGAATGCCTCCGCCTACCCATCTATCTCGCTCCATAGTAGCTATAGAGCAGTCACGAACGGAAGCTATTATGATTTGATTAAATAACGATGCTTCGGGGGCGTTGTAAAATTCAGCTAGTGATTGAGTTCTATCTTGTTGTTTACGCATTTATTAATTCCAGGTTCGTTATAAATAAGAATCGCTATGAAATAACCTTCATAACTTAGAATTAAGTCTACGCGCCAAAAAATCACATAATCAGCAAAGGTGAGCTTTGTATTAAATATTATTTTTACGCAGTTTGCCCATCATGTTGACCACACCTCTAATTTTTCCTCTAGCACGGTGTTCGCTTCTATAAAGTGGTATTAATATCTCTTCAGCGCACGATGCGTCTGATCTTTTTATTTTAGAGATTAAGTACTTAGATTTTAACTCAAGTGCGAGCAGCGCATGTTCATGACAATTTCCGCCGCCTTTTTTCCTGCCCTTCCTTGGCTGTTCATAGCCAGTTAATAACGAACCTTCTCTGTGTTTGATAGGCGTTGTTCTGCGCCCTGCTTTTTTCTTGCAATCTGCTAATTCATTACAGCAATCGGCAAGCTTTTCATTTGACGCAGCTAGTTCTTGATTAAGAAGCCTCGCATATTCTTTCCAATCATCAATTAACCACGCTGACTGATTATCAAAATCAAGAGATTTACTTGCAGCATAAGGCTTATATCCTGTTAATAATGTGTTGGCGGCAGGCCTCCACTTTGGTAATGTATCAAATGGAACTTTCATAGTAAGCTAGCAACCGCCGTAAGCTCTATCACGGCACTAGTTTTGATTTCTGCCGACTTCAATATAAAGTCAGTAATGGTCTGCATAGGTTTCCGCAAGCGTTCGACACTTAATTGTATATAGCCACTGGTGACATCATCGCCAGCTTTATGATTAACCAGCGCCTTAACTGCAAACGATGAAATATCTAGGGATTCAGCTATGGTGACAAAGGTTCTTCTTAAGTCGTGCATAGCAAATGGAACATCAGTTTTTTCAATAATTTTAGCGAGCTGTCTTTTAGGTTCAACCAAATAGCCGCGGACTCCCTCTCCAGGAAATACAAAATCGTTATTACTGCTCAATTTGCGTGCTGTTAACATATTGGCCAAATAATCAGATAACGGTAATTGCATTGGCCTACCGTTTTTTGGGTCACGGAGGATGTAGCTGTTGTCAGTCAAATCAATATCAGACCATTGAAGTTTTGCTGACTCATCTTTTCGGCATCCAGTTAGTAATACGAAAATTAAGTAGTCTCTGATAGTTGAATTATCAATATTTAGTACAGCATCGAACCATATTTCTAGTTGATGCGGTTTTAGATGGCCGGTACGACGACCGACCTTGTACCAACTGCGGGTTTGACTAATTCGTTTGACGGGGTTTTCAGGTAATATTGATAAACCCTTGCCCGTTTCATATTTTGCGCTGGCATAGTTCAAGACGCTACGTAAGGTGCGACCGCCTAAATTAGCATAAGCCTCGCCACGTTCCACGCCTACTTTTTTATGACGACGTTCTACAGCATCGCGGGTAATCTCGGTAATGGGGAGTTTTCGCCAGTCTGGATAAATGTTATTCATCACGCCGGTATAGTCTCTCACTGTTTTTGGCTTGAGCTGTCGAGCTTCAAGAAACGCGGTGAATACCTCGCCTAGAGTGACTGCCTTAATATTCTGTTCACGCTTTTCTTGAACGGTATCAACCCCCGCCGCAAGCGCTCCTATCCCTTTTTTTGCAGCTGTTCGCGCCTGTTCTGCAGTCATAGTAGGAAATTTACCCAGCACGACGCGTTTGGTCTTGTTGCCTATACGTTGCTGGACACACCATGTTTTTGACTTAGTGCCGACGTACATACCGAAACCAGCAAGCTCATCATCCCAATAAAAAACCTGCCCTTTCTCCGTCAGCTCAAATTTTTCAACCACTGATTTTATGAGTTTCACCGCGGCAACCCCATCAAAATTTAATAAGAATTAATAAGCATATAATAAGCAGTCTGTTTAAAAGTTATTCAAAGACCGTCTGATTTATTATAACAACAAACCCTATTAATACAAGGCTTATAAGTGCTTATTAAAATTCATTAGGGGTAGATAAAAGTGCAGGAATGCTAATTTGTAATCAGCCGGTCAGGAGTTCGAATCCCCTCACTAGCTCCAAATAAATCAAAGGCTTAGGTGTTTTCATCTAGGCCTTTTTTATTGGCTAATGCTTTTTATAGCGATTTAGTCCCAGTTATAGTCCCAGTAAGCATCTTGGTTGTAATAGGATATTTTTGGACTTCTTTAGATGATAAGTCAAAAATATCTATAGTCTTCCTATTAGAGATTATGAATAACACTAGTGACCACACCCCAGATAACTAATTCCAAATCTTCATGTAATAAAATATCAGGGAATGCTGGGTTCTCAGCTTTCAAACACCAAGTACCATCTGTATTTTTAAGTAATCGCTTTACGGTAAACTCCCCATTTATTGTGGCGATGACTACTTTGCCATCTATAGCATCTGCTGATTTATCAACCACCAGAATATCATTGGGATGAATGCCTGCGCCTAGCATTGATTCTCCTTGGGCACGCAGAAAGAAAGTGGCTGCTGGCTTCTGGATTAGCAATTCATTTAGATCTAATGATTTTTCTATATAGTCATCTGCTGGCGAAGGAAACCCAGCTGCTACTTTTACACCAAATATTGGCAGAGAAATCTTGGGTAAATTGGTATCACAACCAAATACCTCTACACCTAGGTAATGAAGAGGAGATAAACTATTTCTAGTTGGGTAAGTGAAGATTGGTTCTTCTGTTGGGCTATAGATCCGCATAAGAGCTCAATGGTTAGTGGACCAATAGCTTAGCAGAAAAACCAGTTACTGTTTTCTTTTTGTTTTCTTTTTATGAGAAGGAATTTATGTATGGATTAAATCGTAAGGTATAAATGAGATCATTCAATTTTCCTGTATCCGGTCAATAGCATCCATCAA
>CAMDOP010000255.1 GCA_945903675.1 Crenothrix polyspora | reverse complement strand
CTTCTAAAGTAAGCTGAGTTTGGCTATGTATTCGGATCATAAGTGCACGGGTTTTGTGAGGTGAAACTCAATTTCTATGCACTTATTATATCATTTATTGGCAATATAGTTAACACTATCAATAAGTTATTGTTTCTGAGCGAACTCTATTTAAACAGTCAGAGTAAGGATAGACATTCTGCCTATCCTTACTCAAGCTAACTAAATAGCTTGGCTATTTAAATAATCTTCATAATTACCGTTAAAATCAACAATGCCATTCGGTGTTAATTCAATAATTCGGGTTGCTAGCGACGATACAAACTCTCTGTCATGGCTGACAAAAATCAAGGTGCCAGGGTAGTCTTCTAATGCCGTATTCAGCGATTCGATAGATTCCATATCAAGGTGATTGGTGGGTTCATCCATCACCATGATATTGTTCTTTTGTAAGATCAATTTACCAAATAACATGCGACCTTGTTCACCTCCAGAAATGACTTTAACGGATTTGTTAATGTCATCGGCGGTAAATAATAAACGGCCTAAAGTGCCGCGTATAGATTGATCATCGTCGCTTTCTTTGCGCCATTGACCCATCCAATCAATCAGGGTTAAGTTCTCGGCAAAGTCTTCGGTGTGATCTTGGGCAAAGTAGCCTATTTCTGAATTTTCAGACCATTTGACTAAGCCGCTATCTGGGACTAAATCACCCACTAAGGTGCGTAATAAAGTTGATTTTCCAATACCGTTAGGGCCAATAATAGCGACGCGTTCACCAACTGCTATCATCAGTTTTAGGTTTTGGAATAAAGGTTTTTCGTCATAGCCTTTACTTAAATCTTCGACTTCTAAGGCTAAGCGATGTAGTTTTTTGGTTTGATCAAAGCGCAAGAAAGGATTAACGCGACTGGAGGGTTTAACTTCATCGAGTTTGATCTTATCCAGTTGTTTGGCGCGTGACGTAGCTTGTTTGGCTTTAGACGCATTGGCTGAAAAGCGACTCACGAAAGATTGTAATTCAGCAATCTGAACTTTTTTCTTGGCGTTGCCCGATAATAGGCGGTCACGTACTTCAGTGACGGCAATCATATAGTCGTCATAGTTACCTGGGTAAACGCGGAGTTCGCCATAATCCATATCGGCCATGTGCGTGCAGACACTGTTTAAAAAATGTCGATCATGCGAGATGATAACCATAGTGCAATCGCGCTGGTTAAGTATGTTTTCTAGCCAACGGATGGTATTGATGTCCAAGTTGTTGGTCGGTTCATCCAGTAACATAATATCTGGATTAGCAAATAAGGCTTGCGCCAACAACACGCGCAGTTTCCAGCCAGGTGCGACGGCACTCATTAAGCCATTATGTTGCTCTAGGGGAATATCTAGGCCTAATAGTAATTCTCCTGCACGCGATTCGGCGGTATAGCCGTTATATTCACCGACCACGGCTTCAAGTTCTGCGGCATGCATGTAATCATCTTCGGAAGCTTCAAGATTAGCGTAGATGGCATCACGTTCTGACATGGCGGCCCACATTTCGGCATGGCCCATCATGACTACATCTAATACGCGGTAGGTCTCATAGGCGAATTGATCTTGACGCAATACACCAAGACGCTCATTAGGGCTGACGCTGACGTTGCCTGCAGAGGGGTCTAAATCGCCGCTTAAGATTTTCATGAAGGTTGATTTTCCGCAGCCGTTAGCGCCGATTAGGCCGTAACGATTGCCGTCGCCGAATTTAACGGAGACATTTTCAAATAAGGGCTTAGCCCCAAATTGCATAGTGATGTTTGCTGTAGAGATCAAGGTGTAGTTCCGAAGGGTGAGTAAAAGGTTAGGTGTGTGAAATTCAATTCATTGAATGGGAGGCTACAAATGCTTTCTCAAAGTCACTATATTGCTGCTTAGCTTAGCCAGATTTCAGGCGTTATGTGAGCGGCGTGATGCTCATCGCTAAGCCAGATCTGTCCATCTTGTAGGCTAATTTGTAATTGCATACTGCGTTTTATCAAGGGTGCTAGTTGGTCGGTGTCAGTTTTGGGTAAGTTGATGATCTTGATATTTTTAAAGCGCACTATTTTGCTTTTAATTTGATTCCACCACACGCTATTGCGTCCGCCATAGGTGTAGATAAGCGCTTGTTCTGCGCGGTTAGAAGCTTTTCGGATGCGTTTTTCATCAGGCATGCCTACATCAATCCAGAGTTCAATGTCATCGGTTAAACTTTTTTGCCAAATATCAGGTTCGTCTTCTGAGCTTAAGCCTTTAGAAAATTGTAAATGTTCATGGGCATTAAGTACAAAGGCCAATAAGCGTACCATCATGCGTTCTTCGGTTTCAGAAGGGTGTAGGGCAATGGTCAGGTTATGCAAAGCATAATAACCTCTGTCCATGTCAGCAATCTGACAGTCGGCTTTATAGATGGTTGACTTAAGTGCCATGCGGGTAAGCAGATCTTTGCGTAAAGTGGAGGTTAATGTCGCATAGTTTAGCACAGCTACGCTTACTCTAAGCATCTGCCTGTCGATTAAATCGGGTGCATATTAGCATTTTAGTTTCCTAAGGCTTACATTTAACTAGTACTTAAGCTACGTTCTTGTAAATTTAATTAGTATACAGATATTGATAGTTGCGTACCTTGTTATTTAGTGGCACTATGCTAGGCGTTAGTCGATTGTCTTTTTTTATCTTTAGTTAGCAGAGGAAATATTCTAATGAAACCTATTATCTTTATTACTAGCGTGTTATTGCTGAATACTATGATGAATGTAGCGCAGGCCGCTGCTTGTCCGACTATAGGACAAGTTATGGCTGCTGCCACTACAGTAACAAACACTGGTGTTATTTTTAAAAAACCGATTGTAGCTAATCAGTGGGTTAGAGTAGGAGGTTTAACCCTGACAGCACCTAATTCAACTCTTTATGACACTAATATCAAAGTCGCTACTGCTTTTGCTAATCATTTAAATGGGGTTCACCCTAATAATGATTTTGGAGCGACCGCTTTATCGGGTTGGAATTCTGGAGTGCTTCAGGGTTCTAAAGTCACGTTTACCTCGGTGGATAATGCAAGTCCTAGTTCACTCGTTGTGTCTGCTAGTTCGAAAGATATTACGCCTACAATCGCAACATCTAGTCAGATAATAGGCAACGGCATTACTTTAAGTACTTTATTACAGAATAATACCGTTTGCGTAGGCTCTGCAGGTAACTGGCAAGGACAGGAGTATCATAAAACCCCATCTGGTGCGCTGGATAATTTAATTGACTATCATCAAGGAAAAACTAGCACAACGGATCCAATCGCAGCGGTAGGATCTTGGTCTATTAATAGCTCTAATAATACGGTTAATTATACTTATCACGGAGGCTTGACCTATACCGATACTGTCTACGACAACGGCAATGGTACTTATACTTTTTGTGATACCAATGGCAATACCACAACAGCCAGCGCTATTAAACTGGGGCAAGTCGGTTGTTAAGTAGGGGTATTTAGTCGTTTAACTATCGAAATATTATCGCTAAACTAATGATTGCAGCACTCATAATCATTGCCCAAATTGTGGTGCGGTGATTGTGAGATATTTGGTGCCGTAGTAATTTTAGTTCTCGTTGTTGTGCTTGTAAGTTATTTTGGCTATGTGCTGCATTATCTAAGGCTTTGTACAGTAATGACGGAATTTGTGGGAATTGCTCGGCAAATTCGGGAAACTGTTTAATGATTTTTTCAATTTTGGCTTTAGGGCCTAAACGCTCATGAAACCATTTTTCTAGAAAAGGTTTAGCGGTTTGCCATAAGTCTAGTTCTGGATAAAGTTGTCTGCCTAAGCCTTCAATATTTAATAAGGTTTTTTGTAGTAAGACCAGCTGCGGCTGTACTTGCATGTCAAAACGTTGAGCGGTCTGAAACAAACGCAACAATAATTGACCAAAGGAAATGTCCTTTAGAGGTTTTTCAAAGATAGGTTCACAAACGCTGCGTATGGCCGATTCAAATTCTTCTATGCGTGTCGAACTTGGAACCCAGCCGGATTCTACGTGCATTTCTGCAACTTTACGATAATCGCGGTTAAAAAATGCCAAGAAGTTTTCTGCTAGATAACGTTGGTCAGAAAGTGATAAAGAACCCACTATACCAAAATCCACTGCGATATATTTGTTGGGTAATTCAACAAATATATTACCGGGATGCATGTCGGCATGAAAGAAGTTATCTCTAAACACCTGAGTAAAAAATATTTCTACGCCGCGTTCTGCTAAGGATTTGAAATCAGCGTTGCCGGCTTTAAGCTGTTCAATGTCACCAACCGGTATGCCATAAATGCGTTCCATGACCATGACTTTTTGGCGGGTCAAAGGCCAATGAACTTCAGGTATGTAGATTAACGGTGAGTTTTCAAAGTTGCGGCGCAATTTAGCCGCATTGGCCGCTTCTCTCACTAAATCGAGTTCATCTAGGGTGGTTTTTTCAAATTCAGCCACGACTTCTTTAGCACGTAAGCGTTTGGCATCAGGCCAGAAGCGCTCTGCAAAACGTGCGAGTTCGTAAAGTAAGCCGATATCAGAGTGAATACGTGCTTCAATATCAGGACGCAAGACTTTAACAACTACATTCTCTCCACTATGTAATGTGGCGGTATGTACCTGGGCTACCGAGGCTGATGCTAATGGCGAAGCATCAAAATCTAAAAAAGCTTCGGCAATGGACATACCTAATTCTTTTTCGATAATGTTACGAGCAATATCGTTGCTAAAAGGTGGGACTCGGTCTTGTAGTTTGACTAACTCATCAGCAATATCATCGGGCAGTAAATCTTTTCGAGTAGATAAAGCTTGTCCGAATTTGACATAAATAGGGCCTAAGTCTTCTAGTGCTCGTCTAATTCTTACGCCACGGGGCTCGGTTTTTTTCTTAAGCCAGTAACTGGGTGTAATAAAAGCTAAATAGCGAATAGGGCGAAATAAATGCGTTTTTAAAACAATTTCGTCTAGGCCGTGAACGACCAGTACCCAGTTGATATGGATCAGGCGCAATAATATGTTAGGTCGGATCACAAGTTACCTTTAGGTGTTGGGCTTTAGTTAGATTTATTGTAATTATTAACCGATGTTACGCAGCCATTCAGCGGATTAAAATAACAAATAATGAAGTCGCTATCGCGACGATGTGTTAATCGGGTATTCGCACCCGAAGGCGAGATACTTTC
>CAMDOP010000254.1 GCA_945903675.1 Crenothrix polyspora | reverse complement strand
CTTACTAAAGCCACAACTACACCAAGAATACTTAATTCCGGCTTCAACGAAAATCTCTAAAGGTGAGTTAGTTTTAGTTAACATTATTTTAATGGATTATAAATTTAAATATAAAAACTAAAGCTTCATGGGCATAACGATAAATTTATAAGTACATTCATCTGGTTCATCAATAAAACAACTACTGCCATTAGTCGCAATAGTTAAAACTGCAAATTCTGAATCTAAATTTGAAACAGCATCAAGTAAATATTGAGAATTAAAAGCAATGGATAAATTAGGTCCTAAGTGCTCAATAATAATTTCTTCTTCAGCTTCATCATGTTCAGGATTATGAGTACTAATTCTTAAGCTATTATTCGTTATGTCTAAAGTAACACCTTTAAATTTTTCATTAGATAAAATAGCAACACGCGTTAAAGCATCTTTTAAAGCGGTTTTTTGTATATGAATCGGACTTATAAAGTCCTGTTTAAAAACCTTACTAAAATCTGGGTATTTAGAATCAACTAACTTAGCTGAAAAAATTATATTGTTAATAATAATGCGTATATTGTTTGTAGAAAAAAAGACCTGTAATTGCAGATCAGGATCATCTAATAAACGACTAAGCTCAATCGCACCTTTTCTAGGAAAAATTATTCGAGCTTCATAGCCAGTATCCTGATCTAAATTATCTTCATAAATTGATAAACGATGTCCATCAGAAGCTACTAATTTAATTTTGTTATTAGTAATATTAAGCAGTAATCCATTTAAATAATAACGCACATCCTGATTTGCCATACAAAACAGTGTCTTATCTAGAGATTTTTTTAATTTACGAGCACTAATAAAAAAAGAATTACTTATTTCAGACTCTGGAAATTCTGGATAATTATCAGCAGATAAACAATTTAATGAAAAACGACTCCGATTAGATAAAATTTTAACTTTATCATTTTGTAACTCAAATTTAATTTCTGCCCCATTAGGCAATAATCTACAAATATCTAAAAACTTTCTTGCAGGAACAGTAATTCTTCCAGGTGTTGCTGAATGAGTCACTATTTTAGCAATAATTTGAATTTCAAGGTCAGTGCCTGTTAAACAAATTAAATCTTCTTCTACAATCAATAAGACATTAGAAAGAATAGGCATAGTTTGCCTTTTTTCAATAACGCTCACTATTTGTTGCAATGGTGTTAACAGATCTTCTCTATTAATAATAAATTTCATTTATTTTATATTGGGTCAATAAGCTAAATAAAAGCAAAGAAAAATTTTAAAACAATATTAATGAAAAAATATCGTTATTTAATCCAACGAGAATGATCTATGACGAATGGGTCATTATAAAAGTAATATTTCTTAATATTGTAGTCACAATTATTTAATTGTGGTTTCAAGTAAATTTTATATATGAAACATCAAAAACATACACATGATTATATAGTCGTAGAAGCGCATACGCTAGTATTTTGTCCAGTAAAACAAATTGTTAAATAACGAACCTAGTTAAATAATACGGTTTTAAAAAAGCTTTATATAGATAATTAATTGAATACATCGCTGTATAATTATATGAGATATTCTTTTTAAAGATTATTACTATTAACTAGTCAATTATCTGTGGATAACTAGGATAAGCCTTTTATAAGTAAGGCTTACAGACAATTTATAAGTTGTGTTTTTATATCTATGTAAACTGTGGATAAAAATTTTCAAAAATTTTATCTCCAACTTCATAGTAAGTTAATCACAGATTTAGTAACAGGCAATCCAGTTCGAAATCAAACATTATCACCAATGTTTTCAATGCTATGTTTTGGAAATTATTAAGATAAAACTTGTTTTAGACATGGTTTGAATGGATAAACAAGCCATTATGATGGATAATGAGCGCTATATTTATTAGATAACTAAGCAGTGAATTAATGAAAAAAAAAATAGAGGCTTTAATCATCCAAGCTGTTGAAACACTTATGGCGGAAGGTGTATTAAATTTAGATACAACACCAGAGATTATGATTGAACGTACCCGTGATGCTCAGCATGGTGATTTCGCCTCAAATTTGGCTTTAGTATTAGCAAAACCAGCAAAGTTAAATCCTCGTCAATTGGCTGAAAAAATTATCGCAGCATTACCTGCTAATGACGCCATTACTAAAATCGAATTAGCAGGACCTGGATTTATTAATTTTTTTGTTAATCCAAATACTCAGTATGGTGTAGTTAAGCAAATCCATGAGTTAGGCTTAGCCTTTGGTTTAAGTAAAATGGGTGCGGGTAAAAAGGTTCAGGTTGAATTTGTATCCGCTAACCCCACTGGTCCACTTCATGTTGGTCATGGTAGAGGGGCAGCTTATGGATCTGCAGTTTCTGCTTTATTAGAAGCTATTGGCTTTGAAGTGCATCGTGAATATTATGTCAATGATGCTGGTAGGCAAATGGATATATTGGCTACGAGTATTTGGCTAAGATATTTAGAAGTTTGTGGGGAACACCTTACTTTTCCTAGTAATGCCTACCGTGGTGATTATGCCCGCAATATAGCTTCAGATATTTATAACAACGATAAAGACAACTATCGCAGACCGATAGAGTTAGTGCTGGAACAGATTCCAGCAGATGAACCTCACGGTGGCGATAAAGATGAACATATTGATGCCTTGATCGTTCGGATGAAAACCTTATTGGGACCCATATTATACCGAGAGTTTTTTCAGATTGGTTTAGAGACTATCTTAGAAGATATCAAGCTTGATTTGATTGAATTTGGTGTCGATTATCAACAATGGTTTTCAGAACGTCAGCTCATGGATGATAGTTCAGTAGAAAAAGCTTTGGAGCGTTTACGTGCCGGAGGCTATCTTTTTGAGCAAGAGGGCGCTATTTGGTTTGCTTCAAGTCAGCTAGGTGATGAAAAAGATCGTGTTGTAACTAGAGCGAATGGGCAGTATACCTATTTTGCCTCAGATATCGCTTACCACATGAATAAACTGGATAGAGGTTTTGACCAAATTATAGATATTTGGGGTGCTGATCATCATGGTTATGTGCCTAGAGTCAAGGCAGCCATTAAAGCTTTAGGTGCCGATGAATCTAAATTAACTGTTTTATTGGTACAGTTTGCCGTGCTTTACCGTGGTGAAGAACGCGTGCAAATGTCCACCCGTTCGGGTGAGTTTGTTACTTTAAGGCAATTACGTAGTGAAGTCGGTAAAGATGCTGCTAGATTCTTTTATCTAATGCGTCGTTCAGAACAACACATGGATTTTGATTTAAAATTAGCAACGTCAAAATCTAATGATAACCCAGTCTTTTATGTTCAGTATGCTCATGCTCGAGTATGCAGTGTTTTACGTCAATTAGATGAAAAGGGCTGGGAAAGAAATCTTTCTTTAGGCTTAGAGAATTTAGAAAAATTAACTGAAGAACATGAAAGCTCATTATTAGCGACCTTAGTGCGCTATCCTGAGGTCTTAGAACGCTCAGCATTACAATATGAACCGCATCAATTAGTAATTTATCTGCGTGATTTAGCGCATGATTTTCACACCTATTACAATGCCCATCAATTTCTTGTTGATGATGCAGTGCTCCGTAACACCCGTATTAGCTTAATTTGTGCAGTAAAGCAGGTATTGGCTAACGGCTTAGGTTTATTAAGTATTAACGCACCCGAATCCATGTGATGACTAGAGACTATAAGCCAAGACATAACAAAGGAAAATTTGCAGGCCAGCAAAGACATCATCATGCTGAGCGTGCCAAAGTGGGCCTATGGCGATGGATGTTAATTACCACTGTTATTATTTCATTTGTAGTATTTTTGGTTTATTTACGTAGTAGTTATAAACAAGAAACGCCAGTAGTCGGTTTGGAAGTAGCCTCAAATAAACCGCTTACAGACAATTCAGTAGCCATTAAAGAAGAAAAAAAACCTGAAGTAAAACAAGGTCCTCAACCACCTCAGTTTGATTTTTATACCATATTGCCTGAAAAAGAAGTGGTAGTGCCGGAATATGAAATTAAAACAAGAACTCGCGAAGAACATGTAGGTAAAGCTAAAGAGGCGCATTATATTTTACAAGTAGGTTCCTTTAAAACCTTCAAAGAAGCTGAAACCTTAAAAACTAAATTAGCTGGTATGGGCATGGAATCAACCATACAGAAACAAAAAATAGGCATCATAAGTTGGTATCGAGTAAAAATGGGGCCTTATACTCAAATGCCCAGCATTAATACTATCAGAGGACGATTAAGACAAAATGGCATTGATGTCATTATTACCGAAACTGGGGAGTAGGCGTTAACGTTAAATGATCGATTTTAACGGCGCCACATCACGTAAAGAAAAAATCATAGGGTTCTGAGTTAACTGTTTTATCGTTAACGCTACCTTTTTAAGAAAATATATAAACAAAAGCAATAACTTTTTGCAGCTCTTGCTCAGGCAAGGTTAAAATTTCTACTTCAACTTCTTGGACTGATAAGCAAGTAGCCTCGATGTAACACAGTGGAATCGAGGAAAACAGCTGATTAAGAAGGTATTAAGTTACTTAAGTTAGGTTGCATCTTTCGCAACTTAACTTATTCTCGACATTAATGCTGGGTAACGATAAAGCCGTTAACCCCGTCTACACAACTAATAAGCAATAAGTTATTGAGCCGAGTTTTTCTTAGCCCACCTAGCTCAAACCGATTGGTTTTGATATTTTTGTTTTTCATTTTCGAAGACACCTTTTTTCTATATTAAAAAGTGTTTTTTTAATTACTACCTTTCTTTTTAGTTATTAAAGTCCGGCTGTTAGTTAAGAAGTATGCCCCATTTTCGCTGTCAATCGCAGCCTATTTTTATTCGAATAATCTAATTTCATTTTAAATAAATGCTTTTTAGTTAAACAAAAAAAAATTTTGCTTAAGCATCTTTGCTTTTTTGTTATTGAATACTGGCTTTTAGTTAGAGTTCGCTCAGAAACAATAACTTATTGATAGTGTTAACTAGAGTTCGCTCAGAAACAATAACTTATTGATAGTGTTAACTATATTGCCAATAAATGATATAATAAGCGCATGGAAACTGAGCTTCACCTCACAAAACCCGTGCACTTATGATCCGAATACATAGCCAAACTCAGCTTACTTTAGAAGGATTTGAAACGCCTTTTGAACGAACCATGGATAAAAACAATCGTTGGATAAAACTAAGCGCTTGTATTCCTTGGGACGATCTTG
>CAMDOP010000253.1 GCA_945903675.1 Crenothrix polyspora | reverse complement strand
TCGGCTTATCCGATCTTGACCGATAGAATCTATCAAGTATTTATGGTCACTTTTAACTACAGCCACTTATTGGGCTGGCCGATGTTGATTGGCGCTATTGTTATCCGCATACCACTCAGGGCTTGTGCTTATGCGCTTATCTTTATGGTTGCAGCCATTATCCTAGGTGAAACCTATGCTTTTAGCATATTGCATGATTTTATCGAAAGCTATCCAAATCTGGGAGCGAGATTGGGGATGGGGGTTTTCTATACAATATCAAACTGCCAATTACAGCTTTGGTTAGCAAGTTTACTCATACTCGCTTTACCACTATGGTTGCATAAAGCGCAGAAGCCTTTTGCTAAATGATATTGAATTTAAATCTGCTTGCACGTTTCAATTAGTCCATCCGCCACTGATACTGGTGGCGTCCAGTTCAGTAAATGTCTGGCTTTTGAAATATCGACCTGCAAATTGCCGGATAATCGCTGAGCGATATCTTGCTTACCTAGTAAATTTGCGAAAAACTCAATTAACTTTTGAGGAACTGGCAAAAGTCTTGCCTTAACTCCTAACGCCTTAGCACACCCAGTTAATAATTGAGTCGTTGAAAGATCTTCTCCATCGGAAACCAAAAATACCTGATTAGCTGCCTCTGGGTGATCAATACATCGGATAATCAGGCTTATTAAATTACCTAAATAAACAAAACTACGTTTGTTATTAATAATACCAAATGGTAAGGGTATTTCTCGCTTAACAAAATGTAGCATACTTTTAAAATTAGCTTTTACACCGGGACCATATATTAATGGCGGACGTAAAATTACTACCTCCATGCCGGTTTGTTGGGCAATTAACAATAACCCTTGTTCGGCTTCATACTTTGACACGCCATAAGCATCTTGTGGATTAGCTACATCTGCCTCGGTAAATGGCTTGTCTAAATCGGTATGCTCGCCATTCACCTTAATTGAGCTAATAAAAATAAAGCGCTTTACACCTGCCTTCGCAGCCTGCTTTGCAAGATTTAAAGTTCCCTCAACATTTATTTTTCGAAACTCTGCCAAAGGATCAGTGCTAGCATCCTTCATTACATGTACACGGGCAGCAAGATGAATAACCACTTTTATATCGAGCAACGCCTTTGTCCAATCACTCTGACCGTTTAACTCACCGACTCCCACCGTCTCGTTATTTTTAACTTGCGTATTTGTCTGACGAGTTGCTGTACGTACAATTTGTCTTTGTTCAACAAACGCCCTACAAAGGTATTTGCCAACAAACCCATTGGCACCAGTAACAAGTATCATTTTTAAACCTAGGTTATATTCGTTTAGTTTCTAAAAACCGCTCGATATCAAAAGTTAATGTGACTGCATAATTATTTTTGGATTTCTAAGTAGTGTGAAACTCCAAAAGTAGTATTTTGCCTGCAACTATTACAAATAATATGAATTAAGGAGAAACAGATTTTGCCTGATTAGCCATTACATTACGCAATTGTTTTTCCATAACACTACCCATATACAAAGAACCATTCACGCTTAAATGCGTGTCATTTGGATAATAAAAATCCTTAACTGTTCGACTTTTATTGACAAACTCTGTTCCTAAATCCAGAGCTAATAATTCAGGGTATTGTGCAAAATTTTGCCAAATATTTTGATACGGATATTTATTAAACTTACCATAACCCAGATAAACTGTTGCTTTATCAGGAATAATCATCCATATAGGTTGGATACCTTCCGCTTTCAAATTTCTATTGACTGCTAAAACATTATCAATAGAGTTGAAAGTATGTTTATCGAAGTCCCCCTCAACAAAAATACCGTAGTTACATAACCTATGAGTAAATAACTGGCAACCATCAAAATTTACGGCTTGCACAGCTCCTGACTTCAAATAGTTTTGAGGTAAATTCAAAAACAGCTTAATACTATTGTAAAGCGCGGAGACTCCCCAAGCCCCGCCATTAAGCTTACTCCATGATACTCGCTCACGTGAGGTAAAGGGATAAAGAGGGAAGTTTGTGTCAACTACAAACGGTGTTTTCGAAACTTGATGGAGCTGTGCTTTAGAAAGAGCCATCATACGTCCTTGAAACAGTCGCTCTACACTTTCAATAATAACATAGCGACCTTTAAAGCCCGATATTCTTAATGTTTTACCTAAATCACTTGGTAAGGCTTCTTTTTCTTTTAATTCGGACCAAGTCATTGTTCCGACTTTTAAACCATCAGCAACCAGTTTAGTTTGCCAAATTCTCGCTGCTGAAAATGAATCACCAATAACCAAAATATTAGCTTCATCCAATGGAGAATCTTTTAATAAATCGTTTGGAATACCTGGCTGTGATGACCTCCAGCCAAAATAACGTTCCGGAAAGTTACCGATACGAGCTAAATCTCCATATACTTTTTCAAAATATATTTCCATAGATCCAAAAACTACCGCCATCAATAAAAACATATAAATCAGGATTGAACTGTATTTTTTAAAACTTAAGGGTTGTAAATGGATGTTCATTATTTTTATGTCGTACTTAAAATTGAAAATATAAAAAAGTCGATTGTTTATGTAAATTTATTAGCACAAAATAACTCAATATCACAAGAACTATGACATAAACCAAAGATGGCTGCCAAGTAAACCAAGCAGGCCTGTTAAACCGTTTTTCTGAATTTAAAGCGGATGAATAATTCACCATAATTTCTTGCACATTAGGCATCGTAAAAACAATTAATAGCCCTACAATAAGAAGTTTGATAATTTTGCTGGAAGATAAATTGCTTATTGTTAGTGTGCCGATAAATTGGGCTCCCATGCCTTTTAAAATTTCACCTATTGTCGAAAATTCAGAGCGGGGGGAAAATGAACAACCATTTGAACCCGCCATGCCACTCAACAATTCTGTTGCAACAGTAAAATTGTCGGCACGAAAAAATACCCAACCAACTACTACCGCTAAAAATGTGAGCAGGCCGGCACCAAAACGAGCAAGTTTTCCACCATCGGACCACTTCATGCGTTCTTTTAAATTACGCCAAGCATGATTAATAATTAGATAAAGTCCGTGTAAACCTCCCCAAATGACAAATGTCCATCCAGCGCCATGCCATAATCCTCCAAGTAACATAGTTATCATCAGGTTAGTGTAACGTCTAGTTTTACCATTTTGACTGCCACCAAGAGGAATATACAAATAATCACGCAGGAAGCGCGATAGTGTCATGTGCCAACTTCGCCAAAACTCAATAATACTGAGTGACTTATAAGGTGAGTTAAAATTGATGGGTAGGCGAACATTAAATAATAACGACAAACCAATAGCCATGTCGGAGTACCCAGAAAAATCAAAATATAATTGTAAGGTATAAGAAAGCGCACCAAACCATGCTTCAACCAACATTGGATGCCCCCCTGCTTTCACAGCTTCAAAAATAGGCGCGGAATATTCGCCAAAATTATCTGCCAGCAATACCTTTTTAGCTAAACCCAGGATAAAGATGGTTAAACCAATAGCTATATTTTCCCAGTTAACCTTGCAATTATTGCGTAAAGCAAATTGGGGCATCATTTCTTTATGGTGTAAAACCGGACCAGCGATTAAATGCGGAAAATAAGTCACAAACAATGTGTAGTGGACAAAGTTATACTCTTTAACTTTACCTTGATAGGTATCAACCAAAAATGCAAGTTGAGTAAAGGTGAAAAAAGAAATGCCCAAGGGTAGAAATATTTTAGTTATATTAATAGCAGACCCTGACAGGAAATTTGTTGTCAGGAAGTTGAGATTATCCATGAAAAAATTAGCATATTTAAAATATCCCAACAAGCATAAATTAACAACGATCGAAATTACTAAAAGAAGTTTTGCCCGATGATTAGAGTAATTAACGCAATGTCCAATCAAATAACCCATGCCATAATTGAAGAAAATAGACCCCAATAGCAAACCTACAAATCGGGCATCCCACCAACCATAGAAAAATAATGAGGCAACCGTTAGCCAAAGTGTAGCTAAATGATGACTATATCGCCCTAGACTGTAAAATATGAAAACCACAACAGGGAGAAAGCCAAAAATAAAAACATATGAATTAAATATCATGAATAGGGATTACCAGTTATTTATATAGTTTGTCTAGGAAAATGCTGTATTGCAATAATCTCATAGGAGATGAGTTTTGCATATTAAAGTACTGTTTCTTGCTATCAATAAAAAATAATACATTTAATGATATTGCTAGATGCGATATGTTTAACAAGTGTGTGAAATCATATGCTATGAAAGAAATAAAATTAGTTGAGCATTCTGTTGCTGCATAAAAAGCGCTATTTATAACCTACTGTTAACGCTATTTTTTAGTTGGTTATCAAATAAATTTGGTCGATTCTTTACTCTAAAATGTCATCTTTCATTGTCTGATTGAGGAATAATGTTAACAACTAATTGCATGTAACATGCTTTCAATGCGTTATAAAGTAAATCAGCAGTAAAATTAGCGTTCACTCTGGCCCTTGCTGCCAGCCCCATTTTATTGTATTTGTTAGGATTTTCTATCGCATCCAACATAATCTCGACTAATCCACCAACATTACCGGCAGGAAACAATCGTCCTGTTTTCCCATCTTCAATCGCATCCCTTAATCCAGAGATATTTGAACCAATTGAGGGAACACCCATAGCAGCGGCATCTATAACAATAGTTCCAAATCCTTCGCGATAACTAGGTAGGCATAAAATATTAGCGACTGCCAAATAGACCTCATGATTATCTACTAAATCAAATTCAAATACATTATTGAACATATCTGAGTTTTCATTTCTTAATCGCTCAATCTCTCGATCAGATTCATCCGGGCCTATAAATAATAACTTTGCATCAGGTTTCAAACTAACGACTTGAGCAAATGCATTTAATATATCTATAGCGCCCTTATCATGGCTTTTTCGAGCAATGAACGCAAATACAAAATCTGATTTTTTGAGCTTTAAAGACTCACGTAATCTATTACCTTGATCAACTAAAGATTGGTTATTAAATCTTGTAATATCTACACCAGAGAGTGATCCTTTTAACAAAACTGGCAATGGTTTCCCTGCATTGGTAATTTTATGTTCATACAGAAACGCCGATTGAGATGGACTATCCGTTAAACATATTGTATTTAAAGAATTAATTAATTTATCAGCCAGATAATGTATGGTTCTGATTAACCCACGCTTAGTTGCCCAAACTTGTCCGG
>CAMDOP010000252.1 GCA_945903675.1 Crenothrix polyspora | reverse complement strand
GGTATGGGTGAATAGGGCGGGGGCCAATCTACATCACAGGCTCTGATTATATTAATAACCAGTCCTAAGGTCGGGACGGCCTCCCAATAAACGGTTAAAGCTTACTTGATCTTTTAGTAATTTATTAATTTTGATCATACAAGGTCGGGTTAGGCGCTAGCCGTAACCCGACATTTCATGCTACTTCGATTAGTTATCAACAAGTGTCTTTTTAATAAAGCTAGGAATATCATCAGCCGGTAAGGGTTTACTGAAAAAATAGCCTTGAATAATATCGCAACCTAAGTGTTGCAACTTTAAGGCCTGTTCTTCAGTTTCAACGCCCTCTGCAACTAAGGAATAATCTAAGGCATGGGCTAAGCCAATAATCGTACCTAGTAATAAAGCGGTATGCGAATTGGAGAGCATGTCGTCTATAAAGATTTTATCTATTTTTAAACAATCCAAGGGTAGTTGCTTTAACGATGCTAGGCAGGAAAATCCGGTACCAAAATCATCGATAGCAATCTTTAAGCCGATCTTTCTCAATTGCTTAAAAACGTCTATATGCCCCTTGGTTTGCATGGCGCTTTCAGTCACTTCCAGCTCAAGGAACTCTGCTGGGATACCTGTTTTTTGTAGGGTGTCTTTAACCGTTTGTATTAGGAGATGATCTTGAAAATGGCTAGGCGATAAATTAACAGCTACGGGTATAAAAGCTAAGCCGCTGCGATGCCAGTTGGCAAGTTGCTCACAGGCGGTTTTAATTGCCCAGTTGCCTAATTGGGTTTGTAATTCGAGTTGTTCTACCAAATCAAGAAAATAATCTGGGGCGACGATACCTAAGGTAGGGTGCTGCCAGCGAACTAAAGATTCCACGCCAACGACTTGTCGATTAGTCATCGATAATTGGGGTTGATAGTAAAGTACAAACTGGTTTTGTTTAAAAGCCTCTCTTAATAAATATTCTTTTTCTCGGCGCAGTGTGGCGAGGTTTGATTTGTTTTTTGAATAAAAAACATAACCCTGTTTTCCAGCTTGTTTGGCTTGATGCATTGCAAAATCAGCGGCGCTTATGAGATCGCTTTCATTGATACCATCTCTAGGATAAATAGCTGCACCGATACTGGCGGTAGGAGTAAGTAGATGCGTTTCTATAGTGAGTGGTTTTTTAATTTTCTGTAGGCAACGGTTTATGACTTTTATGACATCATGGTCATCGGTGATATTATCAAGAATGATACAAAACTGATCGCCTTCTAAGCGTGCGATAAAATCGACTTCACGCACTACCAACTTTAAGCGCTGAGCAATGGCGTGTAAAAATTGATCGCCTAGTTGAGTGCCATAGCGATCATTAACGTCTTTAAAATCATCAAGGTCTATAAACAAAAATGCGAATTGCTCATTACGCCTAGCCGCCGTTTTTAATAAACAGGACATGCGTTCATGATAGTAACGCTTATGAGCCAACCCCGTTAGATTGTCATAATAAGACAAGGCATGAGTGGGCTGCTCATTGGTTTTCTCGTGAGTCGTCATCATTGATCGCTTATGTTATAGAGATACTATAAAACACTATAGCAGCATAATTATTTAACTGATGTTACGCAGCCATTCAGTGGTTTATAAAAAAAATGAGGTCGCTATCGCGACGATTTAGTATCGGGTATTCGCACCCGAAGGCGAGATACTTTCTTTTGCTCAGCTAAAAGAAAGTATCCAAAGAAAAGGCGGCTCGATTGCAGCTGGCTCCTGCGCTCCTCTGCGCGGTAAACGACAGTAAAACGACGTTACTGCTTAACGTCAGATCTTAAACTACTAGCTGCGATTATAGTGTTACCTGATTGGAGTCAATATGGTATCTTTTGGCGGAGCGCTTTGATCTAATTCTGGATAATCTAAGGTGTAGTGTAAGCCTCTACTTTCCTTGCGTTGCTGAGCGCAACGGATAATCAGTTCGGCAACTATCACGAGATTACGCAATTCTAACAAGTCACTGGTGACACGAAAATGGCTGTAATATTCGGCAATTTCCTTTTTTAGTAACTCTACTCGACTGAGTGCTCGATTTAAGCGTTTGTCAGTTCTTACGATGCCGACATAATCCCACATAAAATGCCGTAACTCGTTCCAGTTATGGGCAACGACTACTTCTTCGTCGGAGTCTATGACTTTTGATTCGTCCCAGTCAGGGATGGTGGGTAGCGAAGAAATAGTAGGGAGTTTCTGTAAAATATCAGTACAAGCACGATCAGCAAAGACTAGGCATTCTAGCAAAGAGTTGCTAGCCATACGATTAGCACCGTGTAGTCCTGTGCAGGCTACTTCACCTACGGCATACAAATGACTAATATCAGTACGAGCATAATCGTCAGTTAGCACACCGCCACAGGTGTAATGGGCGGCTGGAACTACTGGTATTGGTTGCTTAGTGATGTCTATGCCATAGTCTAAGCATTGTTGATAAATGGTCGGAAAATGTTCACGTATAAAGTCATCTGGTTTATGGCTGATGTCTAGGTAGACACAATCGATACCGCGTTTTTTCATTTCATGGTCGATGGCTCTAGCAACTATATCTCTTGGCGCTAATTCGCCTCTGACATCAAATTTTTCCATAAAAGAAGAGCCGTCTTTGAGTACCAATTTTCCGCCTTCTCCTCTTAAGGCCTCGCTGATAAGAAAGTTTCTGGCTTCGGGATGGAAAAGACAAGTGGGGTGGAATTGCATAAATTCCATGTTACTGACGCGACAGCCTGCTCGCCAAGCCAAAGCAATGCCGTCACCTGTTGAGCTATGAGGGTTGGTGCTATATGTATAAGCCATATTAGCGCCACCAGTTGCCAGTACCACAATCTTGGCAGCTAGGGTTTTAACTTTATTTTCAAGAGTATCTAAGACATAGGCGCCAATGATTCTTTTGCTAGTCCCATCGTCTGTTGGCGCGGTGATGAGTTCAACCACGTTATGATGATCTAATAATTCAATATTAGGATGTTGTATGGCACGTTCAATCAGTGATAGAGATACTGCTTTTCCAGTGGCATCGTCAGAGTGAACCACGCGTCGGTGGGAATGTCCGCCCTCTCGGTTTAAATGCAACTGTGTTTCGCCTGAGGCATTTTCTTCTTCTGTAAATACAACGCCCTGTGCTCGTAACCAGTCTATTGAGTTTTTACCCTGAGTCACGGTTAATCTGACAATGTCGGGCTTACAAAGCCCAGCGCCTGCATCAAGGGTATCTTCGATATGCGATTCTATAGAATCTTCAGCATCAAATACTGCGGATATACCACCTTGGGCATAATAAGTGCTGCTAGAGGTTAGAGCAAATTTTGATAATACAGCAACTGCTGTGTGTTGTTCAGCTAGTTTTAATGCTAAGGTAAGTCCTGCTCCGCCGCTGCCAATAATGAGTACGTTTAGTTTTCTGGTATATGGCATGGCGATCAGTCTGTCTGTACGAATAGTGAATAAAGTGTTAGTAACTAAGTGAAGATTGTGGCTTAGTTAGTAACGATTATGGATAATAACGCTTTTTAGCGTGATAGCACAAATTTGTACCTAAGAACTTATGTTATTGTGGCAGTCCATGAGCCTATTGAAAGAGCCGAAATGATCAATCAGCCTAGAAACAGCGAGCAATTGGACGAAGAGTTAGTGTTGCGAGTGCAGCAGGGCGATAAAGCAGCGTATGATTTTTTGGTGATCAAATATCAACATAAAATTATTCAGTTGGTTAATCGTTACGTTAAAGATCCTAGTGAAGCTCAAGATGTAGCGCAAGAAGCTTTTATTAAGGCCTATCGCGCGCTGGGCGATTTTAGGGGTGATGCTGCTTTTTATACCTGGCTATATCGCATAGCTATTAATACTGCTAAAAATTATCTAATTTTACGCACTAGACGACATAGCAACTATCAGCTTGATATACAAGAATTAGAGACTATAGGGAATGCACCTCAACTACAGGGCATGGATACACCTGAGCAATTATTACTAAATGAAGAAATAATGACTACGCTTAACAAAGCTATTGAAGATCTTCCAGAAGAAATGCGTATTGCATTTAAGTTGAGAGAGTTTGAAGGCTCTAGTTATGAAGAAATTGCACTGGCTATGGGCTGTCCTATTGGCACTATACGCTCACGACTCTTTAGGGCGCGTGAAGCGATTGATAAACAATTAACTCCTTTACTAGAATAGGATGATTTGAAGTGTCCGAAGATATAAATCTAAAAATATCCCAATTTATGGATAATGAGTTGGAGCATGATGATGCTTTAAAGTTATTAAATACCCTTGCTGCTCAACCTCAGCTACAACATAAATTGAATCGTTATACTGCGATTAGTCAGGCCTTAAAGAGTCAAGTCTATATAGATCTAAAAGTGGGGTTTTCAGAAAACATAGCTGAGTGCATTCAAAAAGAGTTAGCTCCTGATTTGGAGAAACCATAGCTATTTAAACAAACTTATCATTGGTTAGCCTTGGCAGTATCGCTCGCCATTATTGCTGTCATTGTTGGGCAAAGTTTTAATAGCCAGCTAGCTATACCATCAGCAACCATAGAGTTGGCACAACATTGGTTGCCTGAGCAGTCAGATCTCAATAAACGGATTAGCCTGTATCTTAAGGAACATAGTCTTGGTGTTTATGCAGAAAGCGAGGCGGACGTTAAGCCTTTTGCTAAGGCGACGACTTATAAGCAAAAATGAAGTTGCATTGATTGTTGGTCTGCATATTTGCAGACCAAACTACCTACAAATATATCTATTTATCACTATTAGGGGATGGAGTTGTTATGCTTAAAAAGCTTGCTTGGTGTGTTGTTCTCGTTTTTATGTTTAATCAAAATGGTTTGGCGCAACTGCCTGATTTTACCGAGATGGTAAAGACTAATGGCGTTGCTGTCGTCAATATCAGTACTACGCAAAAAGCAAAGCCTGAAGCTCCTGAAGGTGCTCAAAAAGAACCCTCTATGCCCGAAGGGATGCCACCTGAAATGGAGGAATTATTTAAGCGTTTTTTTAATAACCCTGATGGTGGCGGCAATGGCGGTGATAATGGAGATGCTCAATCCTTAGGGTCGGGTTTTGTCATTGATAAGAGTGGTTACGTGTTGACCAATCATCACGTTGTTAAAGACGCTGATGAGATTATTGTTAAGTTTTCTGATCGACGTGAGTTACTTGCCAAGTTAATTGGCTCTGATGCGCGTACCGATGTGGCGTTGTTAAAAGTTGAAGCTGCTGATTTGCC
>CAMDOP010000251.1 GCA_945903675.1 Crenothrix polyspora | reverse complement strand
AAACAAAGGGGGCTGTGAAACATATCGTTGCTTGGCTAATTAATTTAGCCGCCTGAAGCTTGAGACTTTAACTACTGCTACTACTACTGCTACTGCTATCATTAGAAGCAATAGCAGCACTGTCATGATCTCCACACACTTGCAGAATGTGTTTAATATTATTTAAGACAGCCTCTAATTTTATTATATAGCTCTCCCTCTCCAAGCTGCTTTCAATAGACTCAAAGGGCAGCAACTCATTAACAACCCTCAAAATATCTCTTTCGACCACTGTGATTGGTTTACCTAGAATTTCAGTGATAGCTTCATAAGTTTCTGGGTCATACTCCTCATAAGCCATTTTTAACAATTTAGCAGGATCTATATTTAATGCTTTTGCAAGCCTAGGTATCCTATTGATGGCCAATTTACTATTCCCTAACTTAATCATTGTAATGATATTAGGGCTATTAAAGCCTACCATTTGAGCTATTTCTTTTTGACTTAAATCACTATTGTCAATTTCGTTTCTTATAAAATCAGCAAGACTTACTTTTTTCATGACGCGATCCTTTTAAACAGGCTAAAACTCTTTGTCTTTATAGTAAATTCACTCTAAAGACAACTCTCTTAAGCTATTAAACACTAGCTCTACTACATGATAGTAAGTAATTAATGACTATGCAAGACTTTCTTCATAGGCAATTTAGTAATCCAAAAAATCACCAAAATAAACCCAAAAAACCAATAAGTTTTATAAGAATATCAATGCAATTGTCGACAACCCTTTAAGACAGGAGCCCACTAATGCTAAAAGAAGGGCGTTATGAGAAAAACTAAATTATGTTTTGTGCAAAGAAATTTAAATTGTAAATAACAATTGCACCGACTATATAAGATATATCGAACAGAGAAGCATTCGTCAAACAATTATTGAAATCAACTATCAATTACAATTAATCAATAAGATACAACACAAATACCTACAAGCTAACTGTCAAGCAAAACAAGACAAAGCTCAGATAATAAAAAGCGCAGCAAGAACCAAAAGATTACTAGAAATAACAGAAACAATATCCACCCTGCCACCCTAAGCAATGGCAGTCGTTTTTAAAGTCTGATAATTTAAAAGCTATACACTGATCAGCAAGAGCAAAAAAAACAGCAACAAAGAAGCCCTTAGAAGACTATACAGCAAAAAATAGTAAGTAATTGGTTATCCATTAAATATATCGCAATGCTGTAAATTTTAATCAGGTGCCACTAAAGATGGCCATAGATGAATGCAGAAACATACCAAAGACATATAGAGACTAAGATATTAGAGCGATAAAGGATAAGGTCACTAAAGATAAAATGAAGTGAAAGATAGCTAGCTCAAGCTAAGAGCAAGGGAGTTAATGGTGGCAACGACAATTAAATTTAGTTGGATGAAATTTTTCCATTACCGCACTCTATTTTTTTAAAAAAAACCCTCCGGCTTTAACTTCCCCTACCGCAAACTGCAAAACCCTTTATAAAAGCCATTGGGCGAAATCCTATAGGCGCACATAAGAGACCCGTAGACATTTCTCAAAGGCGGCTTGCCGACTTAAAAGAGTCATAAGGCCGACCAAGCGACTATATTGATACTGACAACAGAAGTAAAAATATTAGAGCACAAATTTTGAGGATTTTTACTACTAATTAGTAGGCAGAATTGCAAAAATGCCATGAAAAATAGCCTAGAGCACTATCCCCTGCGTTAATGCTGGCTTGAGAGCAATATCTCACCAAGACCACGCTCGAAATCTTCTATAAACCCAGCGGCTACTTCTGGGAATATCTTAATTAAGCAAAGCCATTTTCGCTTTAAAGTTTTATGGATTTTAATAGTGGCCTTTTCATAACCTAACAATAAACAGAGCACCTTAAGAAGCCTGCTTACTAGAGACTTCTATAAATACTTTTCATATATCGCTAAATAACACTGCTTTAACCGCTTAAGTATAGTTGTCACGCGTTGATTATAAAAAATTGATACAAAAGCAGCTCATTGAGTTGTCAACGCCAAGATTGCGTAACTTTACTTAACTTTAAGCTATGTCGCCAATATTTAGTAAGCTAATGATTATTTTATATCAATCATTTGCGAGAACCATAATCAGCATAGCTAACGACCATAATCTCAATTAATACCTAAGTTATCTTAATTGTTACAAGGGAGAGCAGCCACTTCTCTTACCAAACATTACCTACGCTTTACGTTAAATTGCCTATAAAACTATGTTGATGGTTACTTATCTTTCTGAGACAATAAACTTACTTTCGGGGTATGCGAGATTACACTTAGTCCAAAAGCAGATTTTTTTATAGAAACTCTATTGCATCTTTGTTCCGGCATTGATGCTTTGGAGCTTTCCTTCACTAACTCATAGATTAAAGAGGTCAAAATGAATTTAACAACTGAATTAAATCCAACAACCATGTCATCTTTGGAAATAGTAGCGTTGATCAATAAGACTCGCGAAAAGGCATCAGCGGTATTGCTTCACAAAGACTTTCTAAGAAAGGTCGCTAAAGTGCTGGGAGCTGAACCAGCGAAAAATTTCGCCGGTCAATTTAAAGCAGCTAATGGCGAAATGAGAACGTGTTACAACCTTCCAAAACGAGAAGCAACTTTAATGGTGATGTCAGAAAGCCACAACGTTCAGGCAGCGATTTATGATCGAATGGTAGAGCTTGAAGACGTTAAAGCACTAACATCAAACCAAAGTATTCCGCTTCAAGAGATGGATTTTCAAAAATTTGCCGCCACATATATTACAGGAATAAAAATGAGCAGAGCCGTTGGATTATCCAAACAAGCCAGCGAACTTGCTGGCGACCATTTAGCTAAGACCGTCTTTGGTCACTCACCCCATTTTTTACTTGGGATTTCCAATCACTATTTGCCAGAAGAAACTAAAACCGCAAAAGAGCAGGTAATAACCCCTGAAGATGCAACTGCGGACCAACTCGCTGTTAACAATAAAAACGGGCCACTCTATAGCATAGGAGACCCTAAAGGTCGACTTATCAACGCAACAGCAATCAGTAGACGATTATTAATCAAAGGGATCATAAATCCTAATAGCAAAAATGATAAGCGCTTTACGAGCGCTAATAAAGTCAACGTATTGCTGTTAGAAATGGGCCTACTAGAAGGTGAGTCGCAAAAGTGGCTTTTAACCGATAAAGGCAAAAAATACGGACAGCATTCAGAGTACCAACACGTAGCTTATCCCAATCTGATTAGATGGTATGAAGACGCAACCATTAGAGCTATAGAAGCTTATTTGTCAGCCCAACGCATTGCAGCCTAACAACCCTTTACCCCTTAACTGGGCGTTTTATTTTTAAGGAGTCAAAATGACCCAACTATCTGTATTTAACTTTAACACCAATGAAGTAAGAACTGTCGCCACAAGCGCTGGAGAGATTCTTTTTGTGGCAAAAGATGTCTGTAATATTTTAGATTACAAAAATACGACACAGGCGATTACCGATAATTGTCGAACCGAGGGCATATCTAGCAGATATATCCCTGAATTATCAAACACCTACACGCTAATAGATGAAGGGAATTTGTATAGACTTCTAATAAAATCAACAAAACCAGCGGCCAAACCTTTTGAAAGCTGGATTTGCGATAAAGTTTTACCGTCCATTAGAAAAACGGGAAGTTATTTTGAACACCCTGCAAACAAAGTCGATGTTAACTCAGACATCAAGGGCTTTGTAGCAACTTGCGAAAGCCTTATGGGTTTATCCAAGCTTTTTGGTTTTGAAGGAAACCAAGCTTATTTAGCCACCGACAAGGCAGCAAAAATATTAACAGGTGAATCACCTTTACAGTTACTAGGAATCGAACTCATTGCAGAATCAAAAGATAAAATATTCAACGCCACAGACCTAGCCAAAATTTCTGGGCTAACAACCTCTCCAAAAAGAATGAATGCTATTCTTGAGGAAGCAGGTTTTCAGAAAAGGTTTACAAACGCAGCAGGCTACAATGAATGGATATTGACCGAGAAAGGTAAGCCCTTTGCGGAAGTATTAGATGTAGGAAAAAAACGCAGCAACGGCACACCTATAAAGCAAATTAAGTGGTATTCCAGCGTGATTGATGAGCTAGACAAAGAAACCCTTCACTAATAAGGCGTTGACCTAAAAATGAAAGAATTGTTGTCGTAAGCCACAGGTAATGAATTAATCGAATAATTCAGAATGTGTTCCTGTTCTGACAAATATAACCCGCTCATCATTGCCGCTTTCATCAATTTTATAGCTCAAAAGAAAGTCTCCGCCAATGTGACACTCTCTGTGATTTGCCCATTTGCCAGCAAGAGAATGATCGAGCCATTCCGCTGGTAACGGTGCAACATTATCAATGAGTAATAACATGGCTTCTTTTAAGTTATTCAGGTCGTAGCGACCACTGTGAGCCAAGCGTTGCCAGTCCTTATGAAACTCTTTAGTCCGCGTAAATTCACGAGGTGGATTAGTGCGCTTATTCTTTGATGTCTTTTTCGAGGTCATCAAACAAGTCTTGAATAGTTGCAAAAATGGGTAGTTTACCGGAATCAGTTTCTTCCATAGCTGAACAGGTTGCTGAGTTTGGTGCTTTGATCTCGAACGGTAAGCCATTCTGAGTAACTACCTGGCGCAGGAATAACCTGACGGCATCAGATACATTCAAACCGCAAGCGGCTAATACTCTGGTGGCGTTTTCTTTTAAATCAGGATCTATCCGAGAACGGATCTCGGCAACCTTAAGATGTTGAGTGATAGGCATGATAATACTCCGTCAATGTAGCTACAATGCAAATCAAAGTATATCATGGATGATAGATAATATTATCGCGAGCGGCATCAACACCAAAATAAAGGTTTATTTTGGTTAATTCACCCCTTATTGGGGCTTTTAATTTAAGCAGTCCTGCTGACTCTAAATCATTGGACAGAACGCTGCCGTCACCGACTAAGATCAAATAAACTTTGCCCAAAGCGGTATGCCAAAAAGTGTAAAAAACGACAAATAAGCGCGCATGAGCTTGTTTTGCGTAACAGCACTATTTACGGATCGAATACTCAAAAAACATGCGTGACGGCATTATTTATGCGGCTTATGTGAGTTTATTTAATAACTAACTGACAATGATTTAGCTGCGCAATGATCTAACTAACCATAGTGTGTTGTGAGCTATAGCAAAACACCGACGTTAAAAAAGCAATGTCCTAGAAAATATCAAGATATCG
>CAMDOP010000250.1 GCA_945903675.1 Crenothrix polyspora | reverse complement strand
AGCGCATCGTTTATACCATGATGCGCCTCCTAGCGTCGGCACATCCTATACACTTTAGGATCTTAGCAGTTCAGCAGGAGTAAAACAGCTTCAGCTGTTTTAATAGCAACAGCTAAAGCTGTTGCACTCCAGAACCAGGAAGTCATAGGATGTGCTGAACAACGTGTAGCGCATCGTTTATACCATGATGCGCCTCCTAGCGTCGGCACATCCACTACACTATCAATTATCACGTCTGAACACTCATGTATTATCAAGGCATCAAAAAAACCATCGTCAAGCGCGTTATCGATAAAAAACTCAGTCGTTTAACGGGTTTACACCCCATCATAGAACGCATCTTTTTAGCGAGAGGTATTACTACAGATGCTGAGCTAGATAGAGATCTTTCAAAACTGCCCTCACCTTGGCTGCTGTCCGGCATGGAAGCCATGGTCGAACATTTAATCATCGCCATACAAGAACAACAGCGCATCTCTATAGTTGCGGACTTTGATGCCGATGGTGCAACCAGTTGTGCAGTGGCGATCAAAGGCCTAGAGCTATTAGGCGCAGCGCCTGTTAACTTCGTCGTACCCAATCGCTTTGAATACGGCTATGGCTTAACGCCTGAAATTGTTGAGCTGGTAAAACTTCAACAACCCGATGTCATCATTACCGTCGATAACGGCATCTCTAGCATTGAAGGCGTAGCCGCCGCACAAGCGGCTGGCATTAAAGTCTTAGTCACTGACCATCATCTACCGGGCGCTGAACTTCCCAGTGCTGAAGCGATTGTTAATCCTAATTTAGCAGAGGATAGATTCCCTAGCGGCGCCATAGCCGGTGTCGGGGTTATCTTCTATGTCTTACTCGCCTTAAGAAGTCGTTTACGCGATAGGCATTGGTTTAGCAATCATAAGATCAAAGAGCCTAATTTAGGCCAATTACTGGATTATGTTGCCTTAGGCACTGTCGCCGATGTGGTGGCCTTAGATCAAATCAATCGAATTTTAGTACATCAAGGTTTAATGCGCATACGTTCTGAGCGCTGCCACCCCGGCATTACCGCACTCATTGAAGTATCGGGCAGGAATCCACATAGCCTGATTGCAAGCGATTTAGGCTTTGCTGTAGCACCCAGGCTTAATGCCGCAGGCCGAATGGATGATATGTCGTTAGGCATCCAATGTTTATTGACTGACGACCCCGTATTAGCCAAAGAACTCGCCGTGCAATTAGATGCGCTTAATAACGACCGTAGAGAGGTAGAGGGCGTTATGAAGCACGAAGCCATCTCTTTATTAGGCGAAATGAAAGCTCTAGACGAACACCACTTATTATCGGGCGTGTGTTTATATGATAGCTCCTGGCATCAAGGTGTTATTGGCATCTTAGCCTCACGTATTAAAGATCGCTTGCATAGACCCGTCATAGCCTTTGCACCGGCCGGAAAAGACTTAATTAAAGGCTCTGCGCGCTCCATACCAGGCGTGCACATACGCGATGTCCTCAGTGATATTTCAGCCTCACAGCCAAAGCTACTCAGTAAGTTTGGGGGTCATGCTATGGCGGCAGGCTTAAGCATAAGCATGCATGATTATCCCGTATTTGCCCTAGCCTTCGATGACATGGTCAGTAAACGCTTAGCCGAGGTCGATTTAGAGCAAAAGATACTCTCTGATGGCGAATTAGCCGAACAAGATATTAACCTAGAGTTCGCTGATTTATTACAGAACGCAGGCACCTGGGGACAGAACTTTCCGGGGCCCATTTTCGACGGCTTATTTGATGTTATTCAAGCGCGGATAGTCGGACAAAGGCATCTTAAGTTGGTACTACGGAAACCAGAGGGAGATTTGCTGATAGATGCCATCGCCTTTTTTATGGATCAACCCGAACAATGGTTGGGTCTTAGACAAATTAAAGCGGCTTATAGCTTAGATATTAATGAGTATAGAGGTCAGCGTAGTGTGCAGTTTATTTTGCAGTATTTGGAAAAGCTGGCATAAAAAAAGGGCGGTTAAACCGCCCTCTTTTGTAGGTCGGGTTAGGCGCTAGCCGTAACCCGACACTGGACTTCGAAATGTCGGGTTACGCTAGCGCTAACCCGACCTACCTCAAAGATTACTTATTTCTTAACTTCAGGTGTCGCTACAGCAGCAGGTGCTTCAGTGGCAGCTGGTTTTTCTTCAAGAACTTCTTCTTTAATAACCACTTGTTCAGCAATTACTTTACCGTCTTTGTCTTTAACTTCTTCAACCAGCACTTCTTCAGCAACGGGTTGTGCAGCAGCAGTAGGTGCAGGAGCAGAAACTGCAGCAGGCTTAACGTCATCTGTTAAAGGCACTAAGATTTCTACCTTGGCTTGCTTACGTAGGTTTTCTACAAACCCTTGCACTTTTTTACGTTGCAAATAAGGCAGCAACTGTTCTTTAACCGCTTCTAAAGGCGGTGGCGTTTGCGCTTTAGAATCTTCTCTTAAAATGATGTGCCAGCCGAACTGAGTTTTAACAGGCGCATGGGTGTATTGACCTTTTTCAAGCTTAACCACCGCTTCAGAGAAAGGAGCAACCATTTGACCCGGCGCAAACCAACCTAAATCACCACCGTTTTGAGCTTCTTTACCATCTAAAGAATTCTTATTGGCTAATTTAGCGAAATCACCGCCCTTTTCAAGTTCAGCGATAATCTTTTTAGCTTCATCTTCAGTCTTAACTAAAATATGACGCGCTTTATATTCAATACCATTATCACCAGCTACTTTACTGTCATATTCAGCTTTAAGCTCGGCATCAGTCACAGGATTAGCTTTAATGAAATCTTGCACATCAGCTTGCGTTAGCAAAGTTTTCTTAGCACTCTCTAATTGAGCTAAGATTTCAGCAGAATTTTCCAAATGCTTTTGTTCAGCATCTTGAACCAATAACTCACGTTGTATCAATTCTTCAATGAGCTTTTCTTTAGGGAAGACTTGACCGTGACTACGTTCTGCAATTTCTTTCTCAAGTTTTTCTAAAGTCGACTTGGCAATATAATGACCATTAACCACAGCAACCGCATCGGCTTTATTAACAACAGCCTCAGAACTGACGGTATTCGTGTTAGATGGTTGATCACAACCAGCAATAAAAGCAGTACTAGCAATCAGTAGAGGGATAATTTTTCTTTTCATTTATAAATTTCCTGTAGATTCTTCAGAGGGTGATATTGCATTAATGCCTAAGGCATGAATTTGTTGTTTCATTAAATCGCCTAACACGGCATAAACCAATTGATGACGTTGCACCATTGATTTATCTTCAAAAGCCTCGGCAACTATAGTCACGTGATAATGGCCACCACCACTTCTAGCACCAGCATGACCTGCGTGTGCGGCACTATTATCTAAAATTTCTAATAACTCAGGTTTAAACGCTTCATTTAAAAGCTGTTTGATTTGTTCGGTTGTCATTTAAGGAAATACCTTTTTAAAGGGTTTAACAATAACGCTAGCATAAACACCAGCATGGTTATAAGGATCAGCATCAGCCCATTGTTGGGCTAGGTCTAAACTTTCAAACTCAGCCACCACTAAGCTCCCAGTAAAACCCGCAGCCCCTGGGTCATTGCTTTCTATAGCTGGATGAGGCCCTGCTAAGACTAAACGACCGAGTTCTTGTAAATCTTGCAAGCGTTTAAGGTGATCTGGCCTTGCGAGTAGTCGCTTATCTAAGCTATTAGGCACATCAGTACTCATAATGGCATATAACATAAACTATTCCTTGGTATCGGGGATATATTTATACAAAAAGGACATTTGTACCACCATAAACACCACCATTAACGCCGGAGCAATAAAGGTTTTAAAGGTCACCCAATCATCCGTATTGTAATTATACATAACATAGACATTGATAAAACCAACGCTAATAAAGAAAGTCGCCCAGCTAAAGTTTAAACGCTGCCAAATGTTAGCCGGCAAGGTTAAATTGCTAGACATCATACGTTCTATAAAGGTTTTTTTGCCTATAAAATGACTGCTTAAAAAAGCCAGACCAAACAGCCACTCTATAATAGAGAACTTCCATTTTAGATATTGTTCATCATGCAAGATAATGGTGGCACCGCCAAACACGATCACTAAGCCTAAGGTAATCCATTGCATGGTTTCAACTTTACGGTATTTAAACCAAGCAATAGCGACTTGAACAATAGTCGCGCCTATGACCACCGCCGTGGCGATATAAATATCATAGAGCTTATAGGCAACAAAAAAGAGCAGGATAGGAAAAAATTCTAATAGTTGTTTCATAAAACCGTAGTAAATTGTTTTAAGGTAATGGGCTACTAATAAGCGCCGACTAAAGGCTAAAGGCGAAAAGTTAAGCCTAACTTAACTGCACTTTAAGTTGCTTGCCTCCTAAGCTTAATCTTTCGCCCTGAGCCTTTCGTCTACACTCAAACTGTCCCGATTTAAATCGTAGCCAGGTAATAACTTATCTGTAAGCTAAGCATAACTAGCAACTGAGTTATTGAGATAAGGCAATAATACCACATTGTAGATTTTTTAATGAGCAATGTACATGCCTGCTACAGAGTTTCTGCTAGAATAATACTTATTTTAAAAGACTATTTAATGACAATGACTAATCAAACAGAAATAGAAGCCGCCGCCTTCAGACAGTTAATCAAACATTTACAAGAACATACTGAGGTACAAAACATAGACCTAATGAATCTAGCCGGCTTTTGCCGTAACTGTCTAGCCAAATGGTTTGCGGCAGCTGCAACTGAACAGGGTTTGACCATGGACTATGAACAAGCCAGAGAACACATCTATGGTATGCCCTATCAAGACTGGAAAAATCAGTATCAAAAAGAAACATCCACCGAGGCCTTGACTCAATTTGATAACAAACCCTCGTGATTGACAAGGTTGGTCTAACAGCTTTATCGTTAACCCAACATTAGCCGCTGCATTGTTGGGTTGCAAAAAGCACGCAGCCCAACCTACGCTTACTTTATCGTTAACCCAACCTTGTGCCGCTGTATCATGCATCGCTTCAGCGATGCGTGACGCAGAGCGTCACTGGCTGCATTCCCACGCAGAGCGTGGGAACGAGAAAACTAGTCAACGCTTGGAGTAAAACTGCTTTAGCTGTTTTAAAGTGCAATAGCTGAAGCTATTGCACTCCAATTGATTAACCTACACTTACTAATCGTCGTTATGCTCTCGTTTGCCGCGCCGAGCACCGCAGGTTTTGTTGGGATTAGCCCGTAGGCGGAAATTGTCAATGTAGTTGTCGCCTC